>CANAXT010000013.1 GCA_947365915.1 uncultured Mycoplasmatota bacterium | reverse complement strand
TCTTTTCCATATTAATTTTTTTAAGAAAAACTATTGACTTTTAATAGTTAGCCTCCCTAAGATTTCAAAAATTGAAAAACTCAAAATAATTTGCTTATAATTTTTAAAATCTATTCTATAAACATAGTATAACTTCTTTATTGCAAACTTTGTAATTTTGTAACTATATAGTTTCTAAAATTTATAATTAGTAATGCAAGAAACTTGCAATTATAAAAAAAATATGTTATTATGAATACAGATGGAGGAAACTCCATATTATAAAAAAAGAGATACACATGACTTTTGCCTGTTAGGTGTTATCTCCATTGATTAAGGTTTCGCACCATAACTCATAGCACCCCCGTTAAGTGCTATTTTTTTTACTGTCGCTTGTTTAAAAACTCTGACATTGCCAATATAATTAACAACGCAATCACCAAGTATTTCATCAAAATACTTTTCTTCATTTTTAGACATATGGATCACCTCCTTGATATCATAAAAAATATTTATAAATTATCTTAGAGGCAACACCTAACAATCATGTGTATCAATATCATTATATAATAAAAATATCTATTTTACAAGAGAATACATTAAAATAGATACAAAAGCAGAACTATATTCTAGCCCTGATTTTTAAAAGCTTCCTCTAATAAAGGATTTCTCATATTCTCTGTTTTCTTTTTCACCAACACTTTAGGTTGATACAACCTTTCAAAATGGTCTCCTTCATAAAATGTATTATGACACAAATCCAAAACACCATTTTCTTCCTCTAATCTTACAAAAGACTCATAAGAAAGACCAGTACAAAGTTGCCTCATCAAACAAGTAATAGCATGAGCATTTTGAAATTCTGAAGCAAACAAACTTACTAACAAATTAGAATCCTGAATATTAAGAGTATGACATTGTCTCAATACTTTAGAATACTTCGGTAACGCCTCACTTGCCTTATAAAAAACAAACTTTCCTCTAGGTGTCACAATATCATAACCATGTTCTCTATGAAAAATATACTTCACTTGAGAAAATTGCTCAAATAACTCTGGTAAATAATCAATATCATACTTACATAAAACATGAATCAACTGGGAAATAAAAGCCTGATCAACAATAGATGGATCCGAAAAACATGACAATAAAAGATCCTGATATTCTGCCATATGAACCAACAAATACTCTAATCCATTTGCAGGACTTTCAGAAATCAAAGAAGATACAACACTATTTTTAAAAATAGAAAGCTTCTCACGCATCATATCATCATTTTTACACTTCCACTCATGCATCTCTAATTCATATTGTTCTAAACTCATATTAAAATCCCCCTTTTTTTATCCGCACAATATTCTATCACAAAATCAAAAAAAATCAAATTACTTCTTAAATGAATCATGAAGCGCATAATTAATACCATCCCCAATGACTTCACTTAACTTTTCAATCACAAAATCAACCTCTTTTGGAGTAACCATAAAATTATAACCAATCGGCGTAAGTACCTCAAACAAAAGTTGCTTTATCTCTTCCTCTTCCAAACCACCAACCAAACCTAACAATTGACGATTATCATCCTCATTATTAGGAATATCAGCCTTTAAATAATTATACTGAGAAGAAACAAACAACTTATTTTTAGGATTATCCTTATTTTGCTTGGTATATGTATACTGCTTTCGCATATACTTTATCGTATCCGCTACAATCGTAATCGCATCTACCACAGTTGGAATACCAATCGCAATCACAGGAATACCAAACAACTCAGAACTAATCTCCTTTCGCTTATTTCCAATCCCACTTCCTGGAGCAATTCCAGTATCCGTCATTTGAATCGTCTTGTTTACACGTTCAATCGATCCACTTGCCAAAGCATCAATCACAATCACAAAATTTGGCTTACAACAAGAAATAATGTGCCCGATCAAATCACTTGTCTCAATCCCTGTTTCCCCCATAACACCAGGATTAATCGCACAAACCCTACGATATCCATGCCCTAAATCGCCATATAAATAAAGAGGATTTGTAACAAGCACCTTAGAAACCGATAAAGGCCCCAAAGAATCAGGAGTAGACTTATCATTTCCAAGCCCAATCACCAATCCCATATCATCTGACCCAATCTTTAACTCTGATAACAAAAACCCCAACTTTTCAGAAAACACCTGTTTCACACAACTCAAATTCTCATGATCTGTCACATCATCAAACTCAATAGTAATATAAATTCCTTCCTTTCTTCCGATTATCTTTCCATTTAAAGCATCCAAATAAGTAGTCGTAACCGTAATCCCATCCTTTTCCTCCACAACATTTTTGATCTCTTCAATAGAACTATTTTTTAACGACTCAAGCGCTAAATCAGTCCGAATCTGATAATTTTTCAAGTCAATATCATGATTCACATTCATCACCTCGACTATATTTTTCCCAAAAATGCAGGATTTTATTGCTTTTTTTCACAATATGAGTTAAAATTATAAGTACTAAGTTTACTGAGAGGTGGTGAAACTATGCCAAACATGAAAAATGCGAAAAAGAAAGTAAAACAAATCGCAAAAAGAAAAGTAGAAAATAATGAATACAAAGCAAGCATGAGAACAGCTATGAAAAATGTAGAAAAAGCTGTAAGCGCAAATAACAAAGAAGAAGCAACTGCAAACTTAAAAACAGCAATTAAAAGAATCGATAAAGCTGTTTCTAAAGGAGTTGTGAAACCAAACACTTGTGCTCGTAATAAATCAAGATTAACAAAAAAAGTTAACGCTATGGAGTAATTTTACTTCTTTTTTTTATATTTTTACACTTTTTGTTGTATAATAAAAGTGGTGATAAAATGAAAAAACAATTTACAATCTTTTTCCTAGCTTTAATCATATTAGGACTCGCTTTTTACCACAAAGAAATCGTATCCCTTGTATTAGAACATATTATTTATAAAAAAGAAATCATTATCCAAGAAAGCAACGCATATGCGTTAGAAAATAATTTTAACTATGTACAAGCAACAAATAACTTTAAACCAACTTCAAAACAAGAACTAAAAAACATTATTTATACTTACTTAGATCGTGGTTGGGATGATTTCAGTTTTTACTGTGAAAGTGACATTTACTCTACATGTATTGATGACGTCAAAGAATTAGCAAACGATTCTACTACATTATCTACCATTAACAATTTCGTTCATCCATTTAATTCTTATGATAAACTTTATATTACCATTAGTAACTTTGGAAAAGTAAACATTCAAACAACAAGATTATATAGCGAACCAGAAAAAGCAGCACTTAACAAAATTATCGATGAAATACTAGCAAATACCATCAAAGAAAATATGACAGAACGAGAAAAAATAAAAA
The DNA here is from genome assembly GCA_947365915.1 of uncultured Mycoplasmatota bacterium. Taxonomy (GTDB): domain Bacteria; phylum Bacillota_I; class Bacilli_A; order RF39; family UBA660; genus MGBC102946. The sequence goes on along the minus strand of CANAXT010000013.1, from coordinate 24,232 downwards.
CAATTCATGACTTTATCATCAATCATACCATATATGACGAAGAACGAGCAGCAGCAATAAAAAATAACCAAAGTCTAGAAACTCAAAATCCATCCCATAAAGCAATAGGACCTCTAGTAAAAGGAAAAGCATTATGCAGTGGATATAGTGACGCTATGGCACTATTCCTAAGTAAACTAAATATTAAAAACTACAAAATAGCAAGCAAAGACCACGTTTGGAATCTAGTGTACTTAGACAATGCATGGTACCATTTAGACCTTACTTGGGATGATCCAGTAGTATCAAACCATCAAAATCTATTGCTCCATGATTTCTTCCTAATTACCACCAAACAACTACAAAATATTGACTTAACACAACATCAATTTAATACAAATGTATATACAGAAGCAAACAGTTAATAATCACTAACTGTTTTTTTATAAGGTTTTTTAACTATAATATTCTTACTGAAAATATAATTATAAATATTTTATGATTTCTTGTAATAAGAATTATGTTATAATTTTGTTGGTGATGAATATGAATTTATATGACCAATATTTCCTATTTACATTTATAACGATACTAATTACAAGAATCATAGTATACATATTAAATAAACCTAGCCCAACCATAAAAAATTTTAGAACTCATCATTGGATGTTTGGATTAGCGTTTACAATTATACTTTTTTGTATTTCAAATTTTTATACAAATATATATTTATTATCAATAAGTATGGGTATATTTTTCGATGAAATCGGATTTATTATAATTAGAGGTAAAACTCATAAAGATAACTATAGTCCAAAATCATTTATGATATTACTATTTTTTATAATTCTTTTATTTATATTTAGAAAAAACATTATAAATTTTTATTTATAAACTATGAAAAAACATCTTTAAATACAAAAAAACAAATAAGAAAATCCTATTTGCTAAAAGAATCCATCCCTTTTGGAAAAATTAAAGTAACTGTTGTTCCCTGCTTATCAGACTTAAAATCAATCTTACCATTATGAGCCTTAACAATCTCATTAGACAAATAAATACCCAAACCAGTTCCATTAGATTTTGTTGAAAAGAAAGGATTCTTCATTTTTTTAATATTTTCCGCCGAAATACCAACACCATTATCCGTAATTTTTACTTCTATTTTATCTTTCATATCAGTAAGTTTTAAATTTAACTTATGTTTCTTCTGATTGGTCATAGCCTCTACACTATTCTTTAACAAATTAATAAATACTTGCTTCAAACGATTATAATCTCCATTCATATAGATTTCATCATTCGGCATTTTCACACTCACTTCAATCATTTTTGACTTAAATAATGGATCTAAACTAGTCATAATTTCTTCTAATAAAAGACCAATATCCAAAATATCTTTTTCAATTTTTATCTTTTGAAGAGATAAAAAATCTTGTAATAAAATTAATGTTCTAGCAATTTCTTCCTTAATAATCGGAATATACTTTCGACTATGTTCCTCATTATTCACATCAAACATATCCAAATATCCTTTACACACTGCAATCGGATTTTTAATCTCATGCGTAATTTGAAACAAAGACATCCGAATTTGCTTTTCCTTTTCTAGTTCCTTAATCGTCATATGAAGTTTCAAAATTTCCTCTCCTTTTTGAAACAACAACAAACTAAAATAAGTAACAATAATCATTGATATAATCACAGAAATCATTTCTAAAAAATGAACATTTGAAGCACTATATTGTAATAAAAAATAAATAAAAAAACAAGAATGAACAACTAAAAATAAAGGAATAAACAACTGATTCGACCATTGTTTTTTTTCTTTCATAAAAAATAATACAAAAGTAATGAAATATTCTAAAACCAAAAGAATCAAATTAAAACTATAATAATAATGAAAATAAAAAATCAAAAAAACACTGATAAATAATATACCAACATGTCGTTTTTTAATATATGCAATCACCAAAGGAACATTCATAATTAAGACATTCGGCATCTCAGTACCAATATTTCTTCCAAATCGACAAATTAAATAAAGAGAAGAGAAAAGAGCAAGCTCAAGAAAAATATTATTTTCTTGTTTATCAATATTACTACTATAAGCAACATAGATTAAATATAATAGTAATGGGAAAAATATCAATATGATATTTAATAACGTCAACTCAAAAAAATTCATTTTATCACCTCGCCATCATTGTAACGTATTTTTTTGTCGACATTTGTCGAAATATGGAAAAAAGTGATATTTTTTATCACTTTAACTCATCAATATATTTCTTTATTTGTTTTGCTTCTGGTCCTAAAATGATTTTAAGTTGATTATCAATCTCGACAATTCCTTGAGCGCCTAGTTTTTGAATTGCTTCTTTATTAACTTTAGAAACATCTTCTAATGTAACAATAAACCTAGATTTATTCACCTCGTAATTAATCAGATTCTTTTTTCCTCCTAAATACTCTACCAACTTATTTATCTCAATTTTAAAATCTTTCTTTTTTGATTTGGTGATTGCGATTGCAATAACTAACAAAACGGCAATAATAACTGCATATTGAATATATTCCATAACATCACCTAATCCTATTATACTATATTTTTTTCGATTTGAACACTATTTTTAAAAATTTAAAAATTTTGTCATATTATACGTTGTTCATTGAATAAATAACAATTTTAGTGTAATATAAAAGCAGGTGATTACTGTGAAACGGATTTCTAAGTATAAAACAGATAAATGGATTTTAATAACACTAATTTTATTTGCCGCCATCAGCATCTTAACAATTTGGAGTGCTACCAAATTATTACCAAGTTATTTAGCAGATTTACCACTAAAACAAATGTTATGGTACCTAGCTGGTTTCGCACTTGCCTATTTTATGATGTTTCTTGGAAAAGATTTTATTTATAAACACGCATGGTTTTTATATTGGTTTGGTGTAATTATTTTATTATTACTTCTTCTCTTTGGAAAACCAATCAATGAAGCAAAATGTTGGTTTTCAATTCCTGGAATTGGTACCATCCAGCCAAGTGAGTTCATGAAAATCATATTAATTATCACATTTGGGAAAATGATTGAAGACTTCCACATAAGACATAAAAGCCCATCTGCAAAAGATGAATTCTTTTTTCTATGTAAAATAGGAATTGTCGTTTTAATTCCTAGTATTTTAACCTTTTTACAACCAGACACGGGAGTCGTATTAATTTATTTATTAATCACCATTACCATGCTTTTCGTATCTGGAATTCGTTATCGATGGTTTATTCTATTATTTATAATTCTATTTTTATTTCTTGGAACAATCATTATTATTTATACAATCAATACAGATTTATTTGTAAAAATATTTGGAACTTCTTTTTTCTTAAGAGTTGATCGCTTACTAGATTGGTCAGCAAAATCAGGATTTCAATTAGAAAATGGAATGAGCGCAATTGGAGCTGGTGGATTATTCGGAAATGGTTGGACACAAACCCCAATTTATTTTCCTGAACCACAAACCGATTTTATATTTGCTGTTTTTTCAAACAACTTTGGTTTTCTAGGTTCTATTCTTTTAATTGGTCTCATTACTTTCTTTGATATCAAATTAGTATTACTAGCTTTGCACAGTAAATTTCCAATCGACAAATATATCATTTCAGGTATATTAGGAATGCTAATATATCAACAAATTCAAAACATTGGAATGACTTTTGGATTAATGCCAATTACAGGTATTACACTCCCTTTTATTAGTTATGGTGGATCCAGTTTATTAAGTTACATGATTATGGCAGGAATTATCTTTAATATTTCGAATTCTAATTTTAGATATACAAACTAAAAGGACTATAATAAATACAATCATTATAGTCTTTTATTCTAAATTATAATTATCTTTAATCAAGTAATACTACTCGAAACAAATAATTATAAACTGCATTTAAACATACAAAAACAAGTTATATTATTGAGATTAATATACCTTTAAACTTCTTTAAAAATAGTATAACAAAAAAAAATCAAAACTTAACCAACTTACTAAGGAAGATAAAGAATTAAATAAATTTTCAATATTATAATCTCCATTGAACATATAAACTGTCAACTAAAAATTTTCAGAATTTTATCAAATTGGTACAGAAGCCATATTCAAGCTTTCCATTCTAGATTTATTTTAATTTGCTGTTTTTATCTAAATGATTAGTTACATAAGAAATCTAATATTTTATTAAAAAAATATTATGAAAGCCACTCTAACTTATTGGAGAATAGAAGAAGGTATGATAAAATATTTTTTAGTGGTGATACTATGAAGAAACAATACTTAATTTATGCAGATGAATCACATAGAAAAGGAAAATACTTTAGTAATTTTTATGGTGGTGCCTTAATTAATTATACTGAACTTGAGAAGATAAGCAATAAGCTTAATAATAAAAAAGCAGAATTAGGATTATTTCAAGAAGTTAAATGGACAAAAGTAACTGAACAATATTTAGGCAAGTATTTAGAATTAATTGACTATTTCTTTGAATTTGTTAAAACTAATAAAATTAAAATAAGAATAATGTTTAGGCAAAATGCACAAGTCCCACAAAATTTAACTAGAGAACATGAAGAAAAAGAATATTTCCTTTTATACTACCAATTTATTAAACATGCTTTTGGTATAGATTATTGTAATCCAAAAGAAAAAGATCAAGTAATATTAAAATTATATTTTGACAAATTACCTGATACTAAAAAGAAAAACAGAGAGTTTAAAGGATATATTTACGCACTTAATGATTTCTTCATTATAAATAATGTTCAGATTTATAATGAAGATATAGCAGAAGTAGATTCTAAAAATCATGTAATATTACAATGTATGGATATTATATTAGGTGCTATGAATTTTAAGTTAAACAATATGGATAAAGAAAAAATGCCAGATAGTCGATTGCGTGGCAAAAGAACTATTGCAAAAGAAAAATTATATAAAAACATATTAAAAAATATTAAATCTATTTATCCTAATTTTAATATTGGTGTTTCCACCAGCACTCATGGTGATCATACTAACAATTGGAAAGATCCATATAGGCATTGGTGTTTTAAATCTAAAAATAGCATATTTGATTCATCACTAACAAAAAATCCAAAATAAAAAACTCCATTCTTCCTACATCAATCGTTCACGTACTAAACGTAAAGCTTCGGATGGAACAGAGTTCTTATACGACAATATTACCATTTCTAATGATAATTGTCAATACTATTATATACAGACTAGTATTTTTTATACACCCCTATAAAAAAAATATTGATCCGATTATGAAAGTCACCAGTCTTATCAAACAAGAAATTGAATCATATCAAAACTAAAGAAGAATCGAACTTACTTATCCGATTCTTTTTTTTCAACATTTTTATAATATTGTTTGCCATAATAAATAGCATCAATATATTCTTTTAAAGTCATTTCTCTTTTCATAATTATCGTTGTCCTTTTAATTGTTGTTCACCAAGACGAACCAATCGCTTCGTCATTTCTCCACCTACAGTTCCATTTAATCTGGAAGTAGTATCGGCACCTAAAGTAATTCCAAGTTCACGAGCAATCTCATATTTTAAATTATCAATTGCTTCCTTAGCCCCTGGAACAACCAATCGATTTTGTTTCATATTCTTCCCCTCCTTTAATATTAGTATCTGTAAATACTAACAAACTATATCTAACAAAAAGTGGAAAAAATGAAAAAAGACAGCAAAATCTACTGTCCATTTTTAACATTATTTTGTATAGTTAGAACCACCTAAATGTTGTTCACCCATTTTCACTAATCTTTTAGTGATTTCTCCACCTACAGAACCGTTAGCTCTACTAGTGGCATCTGGACCCATAGTAACACCTAATTCATTAGCAATTTCAAATTTCATTTGTTCGATTGCTTGTTTAGCACCAGGTACTACTAATTTTTGAGTATTTGAACTATTTTTCATGGCTTTCACCTCCTGTACACTAATAGAATGCGTACAATTGGTTTTTTCATACATAAAAATAAGTGGTAAAATATGGTTATAACAAATCTTTATATTTTTTTTGAAAATCAGTAACAACTTCAATATGAGAAATACATTCATCAATCAAAGACTCATAATCAAAATAAGACTCATACTCTTTCGCACGACTTAACAGAGGATGAATCACTGGATGCTTTGGCAAAAAAATCGTGCAACAATCTTCAAACGGTAAAATACTTGTTTCATAAGTGCCAATCTTTTTCGCAATCTCGATAATCTCTAACTTATCCAAACAAGCAACTGGACGAATCACTGGCATATTCGTAACATCATTAATCACACTCATACTCGTTAAAGTTTGACTCGCAACTTGACCAATACTCTCTCCATTAATAATGATTTTACACTTACGCATTTTTCCATATCGTTCAGCAATACGATACATGATACGTCTCATGATGGTTATAATATAACTATCTGGTACATTTTTGTAAATCGCTTCTTGAATTTTTGTAAAAGGAACAACATGAACCTTAATACGACCAGAATACTGATTTAATATTGAAGCCAACTCAATGACCTTATTTTTAGCTTCTAAACTAGTATGAGGTGGTGACTCAAAATACAAACACTCCACATCAACGCCTCTTTTTAAAGCCATATATCCAGCAACTGGACTATCAATACCACCACTTAACATAAGCATACCTTTTCCTTGAATGCCAACTGGATAACCACCAATACCTTTCATCTCATCAGTATAAATATAAGTACCTTCCTTCCGAATTTCAATTTTTAAAACAAGATCAGGATGATGAACATCAACCTTACAATCAATATTTTTTAAAACATGTCCGCCAATCACATGATTAAATTCCATAGAAGAAATTGGAAAATCCTTATCCGCTCTTTTCGTTACTACTTTAAAAGTATCAAACGAAATATCATGCAATAACGCTAATACCTTTTCTTTTATTTTATCAATATTAGTATCGACTGGATAACAAATAACTATACTATGTATCCCAAAAATACGAGTCAATATCTTAGAAACTTCAAGAATATACTTCTCTTCTACCTCAATATACATTCGAACACGATCTTTTCGAATTTTAATCTCATAACCTTTTAACTGTCTTTCAATATTATCTGCTAACATATTAATAAAAACTTTTCGATTTGCCTTCTTTGTTGTTAATTCACCATACTTAATTAAAATTAAATGCTTCATAAAAACCTCCTACAAATAACGTAATCCCTTAGGATAATGATTTTTGAGTCGATTGTTTTTTGCCTTAAACAATCCAAGTGGATAACCATCCACTATAATCACACCATACCCATCAGATACAGATGCTTCAATCTCTTCCCCTTTTAAATAACAATATAACCGTTCATCTGAAATAGACAAAATACACTGATTTTTAAAACAAATACCATAAGCCTTTACAAATTGATGATGCGGAACAAACCTAGAATTCACAATTTCTCCCATCTTCACAAAACAAGACAACAATGTCATTTTTGGTATCTCCATATCATGAGGAAGAACAATAACATTATTTTGATATTTTTTAATAATACCATCAAAATGAATTAAATTTGTTCCTATAAAATCGTCTACAATTTTTCGTTCTAGCATCGATAAATCATATAAACAATTTTCTATTTTTTTTGAGCCATGTTGACACTTCTTTCGTAACACAATCATAAATTGACCTTCCCCATATAAAAAAGGATAACAACGCCTTGCCTTATCTGTTGGATAATCGGGATCAATCAAAATCCCTGGCCTTGTATAATCATCAAAACCAATATCAACAATTTCAAAATCATATTTTTTCAAAAAATTAATAATTTGATGCTCATTCTCCTTAATCTCAAATGTACAAGTAGAATAAATCAAATAACCATTCTCTTTTAACATAGAAACACTATCTTCTAATAACCCTTTTTGAACAACAGAAAGCTGCTCTATCTTCTCTTTAGACCATTCTTTTTGAGATACAATATCCTTACGAAACATCCCTTCACCAGAACATGGTGCATCAATCAATATTACATCAAAATATTCTTGATAGATTTTTTTTAAAGCATCAGAAGACATCGAAGAAACAACAACATTTTTTAACCCCAAACGTTCTACATTACTTAAAAGTTTTTTCGCCCGATTATAATTAACTTCATTCGCCAAAACAAAACCATCTGGCACTTGATTAGAAAGCGCTAACGTTTTACCACCAGGTGAAGCACACAAATCCAAAACCTTAAAATCTTTTTGCAAAGAAACCAATAAAGGTGGCAACATAGCAGAAGGTTCCTGAACATAAAATAACCCAGCATGATGATATGGATGATTTCCAATTTTTTCTATATCAATATAATATCCTCCATCTACAATTGGAATAGGATCTATTTTAAATGGACAAAGTCGCTCCCACTTACAAACACTAATCTTTTCCAACTGCAAACGAATGGATTTTTTTGGTAATTCCAAATAACTTTTCATTAATTTATCATAATCTTCATTCAAAAGTTGCTTCATTTCCTCTAAATATTGCTCTGGCATAATCATTCCCCTTTTCCAGATTATATCAAAATTACAAACAAAAAGCCATAAATTTATGACGATTCGGTTCCATACAAATTTAATAACTTATCATAAATTCCTGGCTCTACTTTATTTAAACTATTAATTGTCAATTCCAAAGACTTCTTATAATCCCCTTTATAAAACAATACCTCAGCATAAATCAATTGCTTATCAAGATCCTCTACCGAAGTTCTATAACGATTTCCATAAACAATTGCCATTTCTGCAAACATAGCAGTCTTCATCATTTCCTTCGTTTTCGTAAACAATTTCAATACCAAATCACGCGCTGTATCCACCCTTGTATTCAAAACTTCTATCGTAATTGGTTTTTTATCTAACTCTTTTACAATCTCCTTAATCGCTGCTTGGGCCTCACTAAGCTCCACATAATAACTTTTCGGAATAACTGGCAAATTATAATCATTAATTTTGTTTTTCGCATCTTTTAAAATCAATTTTACTTCCTCTAATTGTTGTCTAGCACGAACTTCATCATCTCTCATACTACCAATCGTATCCAAAGTTTCATCCAAACATTCTTCAATATTAGTAAGACGAACCACTAAATTCTCTACTTCTTTCGTCAATTTAGAATAAGCAAAAGTATGATTTCCCGTATGTCCTAACAAAATCACATAATCATTATTCAAATTATCCAAATCTTCATGAATTTGATTCAATACTTCAATATCAGACCTTGACAAATGATACGTTTTTTTCACCTGATCCATACTAGAAAAAATTTCAGAAACAACTTCATTCATATGCTCCAATTTTGTTTTAAAAGAATGATTCGCTTCCTCATACTTACTACGTTCCATTTTTTCCTTTTCAAAATCATTAAAAGCCGACTCAAAATACTCGAGCAACACTTTCAGTTCAAACAAACTATCTTCTAAATTTAAAACTTTTGCTCGATCCAAAATATCATTCATTTTCTTTTCTGCTTCACTAACATTGTACTCAATATTCAAATAATCAAGAGGATATCCTTCCTTCATCATATCATCATAAACAGTTTCAATTTCTTTTATTTTCTTAGGCAAAATAGAATCTGTTAAAAGAATAATCGCAGGAACTTCCTCTACAACTACTGCCATATGCTTAAGCATTCCCTCAATAGACTTAATAATAGAAGTCACCTCTTCATAAGAACTATTATCCATAGCAACTTCAAATGCTTCAAAACGCTTGGCAATATTTTCAAATTGCATTTTCACATATTTACTAATTTCTCCATACTCATCTGCAGTATCTTGATACTTTTGATAAAGCTCTCGATAATCTGCCTTTAACTTGGTAATAATATTTCTATTTTTTTCTTCACTATTGGTAATATCTTGAACCTCTTTTAATAACCCTTCTGAATTTGCCCTTACCTTCGATAACTCTGTCTCTATTTTCGCAATTTTATAAAGAGTACTTTTATAATCCATTTGTGATAATGAATAATCTGCCTCTAACATTAAATCTGTAATTTTTGGAATCTGTACTTCTTTAATACTTTCTAATCTTTTCTTCCACTCATCATAAAGTACTCCCATTCTTCCACTTTTCATAAATGCTTCTACTTTATCTAACTCTGGAGAAATCGGTGTACTATTAATCGTATTTTTTTCTATTTCTAACTTCTCCAACACTTTTTTCATTTTCTTGTTTTTTCGAAGTTGAATGATATTTAAAACTGAAATAATAAATACAACAGAAAGCAAGAAAAAAGTTACAAAAAGTAAAGTCACATTATCCATATCATCACCTCAATTATTGATTCATTATAATTTTATCATATAATCGATCGTTTTTGACAAAAATTTTACTTTTTCACATATAATTTTATCGTTATTGCATATTTTATATTGACTATCCAAAGAAAAAATAATATAATTGTAAATGCGTATATCTAGCAGCGTTATTTTGAAAATCATAAAGTGAGTATTCCCTCTAGGGGTTATCTGTAACTTTTGCTGCAAAGCGAAGATATTAGTTTACGGCACCCTATGGTTTGGCAAAATAGCTCCAGGTGTAAGCAAGAAGGGAGAGATTTTTGTGTCAAGATACACAGGACCAATTTACAGAAAATCACGTCGCTTAGGATTCTCTGTATTAGAAACAGGAAAAGAATTATCAAAACGCCCTTTTATTCCAGGACAACATGGAAGTAAAAGAGCCAAAAAATTATCTAACTATGGAATTCAATTACAAGAAAAACAAAAAGTTAGATTCATGTATGGATTAAGCGAAAAACAATTTCATACATTATTTGAAAAAGCAGGAAAACAAAAAGGTGTACACGGTGAAAATTTCTTAAAACTATTAGAAAGTCGCTTAGATAACCTTGTATATCGTATTGGATTTGCTACTACAAGAAAAGGAGCAAGACAATTAGTCAATCATGGACATATTACTGTAAACGGAAAAAAAGTAGATATTCCATCTTACAGTTGTAAACCAGGAGATGTCATTGAAGTCAAAGAAAATGCAAAAGAAATGACAATTATCAAATCATCTTTAGAAGCACTACAAAGACGTGTAGAATTTGTAACTTACGATGAAGCTAAAATGGCAGGAACTTATGTTAGATATCCTGAAAGAAGTGAATTAAACGCTGATATCAATGAATCATTAATCGTTGAATTCTATAACCGTTAAAAACTACGAAAGTAGTTTTTTTGTATAAAATTTTTTATGTAAAATGATTTTTTGCCCCTGTGAATGAATTAACAAACTAACACTTTTGTTCAATAGCACAATATACCACATAAATCAAATTCCTGTGGTACAACGTGTTATGAAATTATATTAAATATGCATGAAAAAAATCTAAACAAATTAGACTTTTCTATAAATAGCAAGCAAAGTAATTTCTGTTGGAAAAATAGGACCACCATGATTTCTCAAATAAAAATCATATCCTGAACAAATCTCTTCAATCATTCTAGGAATCTTCCAAATATCCTCATGATTATGATAAACAGAAATCAACAACTTAGGATGATCTAAAACAATATGATTCCTACAACCTAACAATGCCTTTTGTTCAGCCCCTTCAATATCCATTTTAATTAACGTCACTGGTTCTTTAATATCTTCATCAATAGTAACAGCATCAATCAAAAGCTCTCCTTCTTCTAATACTGTATTCGCAGAAGCATCTACATTACTCGCTCCCACATACAAATGCCCAGACTGATCACTCACAGCCTTTTTAATACACTCAATATTTCGATATTTACTCGTGTTTAACTTTAAAAATTCAAATACCTCATCCGTAATTTCATAACAATATATTTTTTGATAACAATCTTCTCCATACATATCCAAATAAGATAAAACTGTATCACCAATATACGCTCCTAAATCCACCATCACTTCATTAGAATCACAAGACACAATATCTAAATCAAAATAATCAGGAAACACATTTTCTATCGTCTCATTTAACATAGCAAAATCATACTGATACCAATTTTTCATAATTGCTAACAACAACTTCTTAGAACGATAATCACCTAACTTTTCATACAACCAAACATAATCCTCTAAATGATTCGTAAAAGACTCTACTTTGTTTTCAATCTCTTCAAACTCATTATTCCTAAAATCCAACTTTCCCCAATAATCAAACTTAGAAAAATAATCCTCTAAGGATCGTTGCGTTTCCTCTGGAACCAATTTAAAATTTTCCTTAATTTGATAAGAAATCTGTTCTCTCGTCGAATGTTTTAAAACATCAATGAAATGATAAAACTCTCTATCTATTTTATTCATAAATCAAACTCCAATCATAATATTGTATGAAATAAAATAAACAAAGGTACAAAAAAACTGATTTCTCAGTTTTTCATCATATATTTTGCAGTTCTAACCATTTGCGCACTATATCCCATTTCATTATCATACCAAGCAATGACTTTTACAAGTTGCTTTCCATCTACTTCTAAAATATCAGTTAATAAACCATCAACCATACCACCATGTGTATCACCAATAATGTCACTAGATACAATTGGATCGTCAGTATATCCCAATGTCTCATTCATAGAATTCTTTAAAGCTTCATTAATCATAGAAACTGTGGTATTTTGTTTTAACTCTAACGTTAAATCAATCATCGAACCTGTTGAAGTTGGAACACGTATTGCACTTCCATCCAATCTTCCTTTTAACTGAGGCAACACAAGTCCTACAGCTGATGCAGCCCCTGTTGAAGTTGGAACCATATTCGCAGCTGCTGCTCTTCCACGACGTGCCAAAATTCCTTTTTTATGAGCAACATCCAAAATTGCCTGATCATTAGTATAAGCATGAATCGTCGTCATATATCCCTTTTCAATTCCAAAATGACGATCTAAAACATTCAAAACAGGAGCCAAACAATTGGTAGTACAACTAGCAGCACTAATCACTTCTTCTGTTCCATCTAATACATTCTCATTTACATTATAAACAACTGTTTTTAAATCCCCTTTCGCAGGCGCTGAAATAATTACTTTTTTAGCACCTGCCTGAATATGAGCCATTGCTTTTTCTTTATCCGTAAACTTTCCAGTACATTCATATACCACATCAATACCAAGATCACTCCATGGTAAATTACTTGGATCCATTTCTGCATAAACTTTAATATGTCTTCCACCTACAACAATATCATTTCCTTCAAAACAAATATCTGCTTCACGATATCTTCTATGATTGGTATCATATTTCAAAAGATAAGCCAACTGCTCTGCATCCGTTAAATCATTAATTGCGACTACTTCAAAAGATGGATCTTCTTCCATCAAACGAAATACCAACCTTCCTATTCTTCCAAAACCATTAATTGCTACTTTTATCATTTTTCATTTCCTTTCTTACCTACTATAAATGTAAATTTTTTTACTTCCAATAATTAACTGATTTTCAAATAATTGATACTGAATCAATCTTGCATCCAAACAAGTACAAAACATTTTTCTAGTAGATACAACATCTTCAGTCATTACATCGAACGTTTTCCCACTACTCTTAAGCCAATCTTCCAAAATCAAAGATAAAGCTTCTTTTACTGCCTTTTCCATACAAAACAACTAAAATCCACTTCCTCCAATAAACTCTCTCAATACAGAATCCTTCGGTACATCATCACTTGGAATTGGTAAAAAATTTCTAAGAAAATTTATAAGTCGAATTGCCTCTGGATAAATTGGATCAGTCTCATCTACAGAAAAAAGAAGTGGTTCTGCATATGTCTTTAATACCCCTAATTCATAAACAAGAGCAGAATTAATAATCGCATCAATATCATCTTGGAAAGGAAAAATCCATTTCACTTCACCTGCACTAATACTTCCCCACATTCTTAAAGTATCTGCTGCACTATACCCTCGATACTTATTATCACGAATAATTCTTCTTAATTTTCTAGTATCACTAGTATGAATACGATTGTGATGATCCACATTTAACTGTGTCAAAGGACTAATAAAAATTTTAAACTTATTTTTTCTTTCAATCGCCATCGTAAGTTCATCATTTAAAGCATGTAATCCTTCAATCACTACAATATCATTTTCCTTTAATTGCAAATAATTTTTATGAAACTCTTTTTTTCCTTCGATAAAATTATACTCAGGAAGCAATACTCTTTCCCCAGCAAGCAACTTTGTCAAATGCTTATTAAACAAATTCGTATCTACTGCTTTAATTGATTCAAAATCATATTCTCCCATCTCATTTTTAGGAGTTTCATTTCTAGATAAGAAATAATCATCAATCGATATCGTATGCGTTTTAAAACCTTTACTTTGTAAATAAACACACAACTTCTTCGCTGTTGTCGTTTTTCCACTAGAAGAAGGACCCGCCAACAAAACAATTTTTACATTATCTTTATTATCATATATTTTATCAGCAATTCGAGTCAATTGACTTTCATAATAAGCTTCAGAAAGACGAATCACTTCCTTATAATTTCCCTGAGAAACAATTTCATTCAAATCCGCTGCTTCACTAATTCCTACCAAACTTCCCCATTCAGTATAATCTAAAAAACTATTAAATATCATTGGACGATGAACATAATCTAACGTACATTCTGGATTCGTTAATGTTGGTAAACTCATAATAAACCCATTCTTTTTTATATATGTCAACTTAAATTCATCAATTTGCTTTGTACTATAAGCCATTTCTCCAAAGAAATAATCATAAACATCATCTAAGCGATACAAATTGACATAAGTATTACTAATATATTTTAGAACTTTTACTTTATCCATTTGTTGTTTCTTTTTAAAATAATGAATCGCATCAATCCTTGAAACTGATATTTTAGAAAAGTGTAGATCTTGCCTACAAAGTTCTCTCATAGTATCTTCAATCTTCTTCATAATTGGCTTATCAAAATCAGCACCTTTAATTCGGCAAAAAATCCCATTGTCCATAGAATGCTCAATATAAAGAACAGCTTCAGAACCAAGAACACGCTTTACAGCCGCAATCAAAATTAAACAAGCACTACGTTCATATACAGCATGACCAATCGTACTACTACGATCATAAAAATCAATCTTACATTTTCCACGTACTTTCTCACTTAATTCTACAAGATCATTATTGACATTCGCAATTAAAATCGGATAATTATAATACTTCTTGAAACTATCACTAATCTCTAATAATGAGGTTTCATTAATGAATTCTCTAGTTTCCTTATTACGATAATTCACTTTGATAATTTTTTCCATCCTATCCCCTCTTATTCTATATAAACCATTTTACCAAAAAATAGATATTTTGTCACATCTTTTACAGTATATTTTATGTTTTTTATTATTAAAATATAAATGAGGAGGAATTTTATGGGATTAATACCAACAGTAATTGAAAGAAGTAGCAATGGAGAACGTGTTTATGATATTTATTCTAGACTATTAAAAGATCGGATTATTATATTAAGTGGGGAAATCGATGATAATAGTGCCAATTGCATTGTCTCAGAACTTTTATACCTAGATTCCCTAAACCATAACGACATCAGTATTTATATCAACTCCCCAGGTGGAAGTGTAACCGCTGGAATGGCCATTTATGACACTATGAACTTTGTAAAAAGCGAAGTCTCTACCATCTGTGTTGGAATGGCTGCAAGTATGGCTGCATTTTTATTATCAAGCGGACAAAGAGGAAAACGTTTTGGACTTCCTAATAGCGAAGTTATGATCCACCAACCATTAGGAGGAGCACAAGGTCAAGCAACCGAAATCAAAATTGCAGCAGAACGAATTCTAAAACTAAGAGAAAAACTCAATACCATTTTATCAAAAAATACAGGTCAAGACTTAAAACGTGTAGAAGAAGATACAGAAAGAGACCACTTTTTATCAGCCAAAGAAGCCTTAGAATATGGATTAATTGATAAAATCTTAGAACAAGAAAAATAGTGTTTTTATTTCACTATTTTTTCTTGAAGTAATTTTCTTAAATCATCAACAGAACCCTCTATCATAAAAACACTTTTAAAATAAATTTTACCGTATCCCTGAAATCGTAAAAAAATTTAGTAAAACCACCATATAAAGATACCTAATTGTTACCTAATATCACAATGAAAAAAATATATATAAAATTCTGTCAAAATTAAACTTTTGTAAACTTATAAATTATAGTACTTGGACAATTGATAGTTTTTTCTTTTTTCCAAAAAGAGCTTTTATAACCATTAACATCATCTGTTAATATAGTTTTTTCTTCTAAAATTTGATCAACATAAAAACCAGCTTTTTTTGCTTCATTAATCATAGTTGATATCATTAAGTTTTTTTGAGCCAATTCTATTTTATCAGGACCCTTTGTTACAACTTCACTATCTTCATTAAAATAAGATTTACTTACTATAACACATGAATCTTTCATATCTAAGCAATAATAAAAAGGATGTGTCCAACTTATAATAAAGGATCCTCCATCAGATAAATATTGATAAACATTTTTAAAAGTTTTAGCTATATCAGAGGTATATCCTATACTAAATATAGAAATTACATAATCAAAATAATTATGCGGAATATCGTTCTCTTCTTCCATAGGAGAAATAAAAAAATTATTTTTAAATTGTGGTAATCTGTTTTGAGCTTTAATAATTTGTTCTTGAGAAATATCAATTCCCCATACCTCTGAAGCACCTTTTTTATATAAATATTCTAATGATTCTCCTTCTCCACAACCTAAGTCTAAAACTTTTGTGTTAGTTAAATCTCCAAACAATCCAATTTCTTCCTCGTTCCTTTTTAAAAAAGGCCCATACTCTGGTAATATAGTATTAGAAAACGGTTTATTAGATGTTATTAATTTATCCCAACCTTGTCTATTCATTTTTTTAAAAGTATTATGATCCATTATTTACCTTCTTTCTTTAATTATATTATAAATCAAAATAGAAAATTTGAAAATATACATGTTACTGACCCCTATAATAATGGTGAGAAAACACGAACCAAAGATTCTTCCATTTTCTGAAACGGTTTTCGCTTCTTCCATTCCTCAAAAATGATTGGCTTGCTAACCAACAAATCTTCTTTAAAATTTTGAATTAAAGTATGAATACTTGGTGTTTCATATAACAAAACAGTATCTTCAAAATGAAGACCAAAACTTCGATAATCAAAATTTACAGTTCCAATACTAGCAATATCATCATCCACAATCAATATTTTACTATGCATAAACAAATTACTATAAGTATAAATATGAACACCTGATTCCAACAATTCACTAAAATAAGCTTGTGTTGCACGATAAATTAACTTTTTCCCCTTATCATGCTTACCAGGAACTAATATTTTTACATCCACCCCAGACTTAGCCGCAACTTGAAGTGCAACAATCAATTCTGAATTAGGAATCAAATATGGAGTCGCAATCCAAATTCGTTTCTTTGCTAACGTAATCATTTTAAAGAAACTATCCTTAATTAATTCCACCTCATTATCAGGTCCATCCGAAAGAACTTGAATCGCACCATGCTTATTTTTTACAGGATGATATTCTGTATACATCGGATCTAATAATAACTCATTCGTAGTATGATACCAATCACGAATAAAAATAGAATTCAATTCTCTTACAGCAGTACCATAAATCGCAATATGCGTATCTCTCCAAAAACCATAATAAGAATCAGTATGAATATATTCATCGCCAATATTAATACCACCTGTAAAAGCAACTTTATTATCAATCACAACAATTTTCCGGTGATTCCTATAATTCACACTTGGACGAAAAAGACGAAAATCAATTTTATTAAAACAACTCGTTTCTATCCCTACCGCATGTAAACTTTTCAAATACGAATTCGATAAATCAACACAACCAAAATCATCATATAACAACTTTATTTTCACACCCTCACGAGCCTTTTCCTTTAAAATTTCAGTAATCTCATCTAATAAAAATCCTTCTTTAATAATAAAATATTCCAAATGAATAAATTTCTCTGCTTTTTTTAACTCCTCTTTTAAGCAATCAAACTTTGCTGGACCATTATTTAAAATTTCTGTTTTAGAATTCAAATAAAGAGGTGACTTCCCTACATTTTGAACATATTGAATCAAAGAATTTCGGTCCCCTAATTTTTCTCTAAAATGTTTACTATCTTCAATCTCTTCCTGTAAAACCTTATCAATTACTTGATCAACCTCTGCCTTTGGATCAAACTTTTTAAACCGATTATACTCAATTCCCAAAATAATATAAAATAGAAAACCAACAATTGGAGCAAACAAAACAAAAATAGCCCAAGCAATCTTAGATTCCACTTTTTTATTGCCAAGTAAAATAAAAAATGCAGTCACAATAGAAACACCATTCACCACCAAATAAGCAATGGTATTATACCTACTAGACATAAATTCATTAAAATGAAATAACGTAATTACTAAAAAAATAAATAAAATAATCAATACTTGACTTCTTTTCATACTTCACCTCTTACTAAAAAAGTATAACACAAATAATGAAAAAAATTCTATTCAATAGAATTTAAGATCTGGATTCTACACAACTATTTCCACCATTAAAAGAATAAGAAAATTGATTATTAATAACAGAAATCTTTACAGTATAAGTAAGTGGAATTTTATCTCCTGTACTTGAATCAATTAAAGGTTCTGACAAATTTCCAGAATTCACTAATTGATTTAACGTAACACAATAAACATTTCCATTCATTAATTCATATTGATTTGGATTCGCATCTACATAAAGACTAGCAGCCTCCTCAATCAATCTCTCTGTTACCGCACTAATTTGGCTTTTATTCTTTCGAAATTGTCCCATCACAATTGGAAAAACAATCAAAGATAGTGCTGCCACAATCACAATAACCCCCAACAACTCCACTAACGTAAAACCACTTTTTTTCATCTTATCACTCTCTTCTGTACTACTTTTTCTTATATTTATTATAACAAACATTTTTTTTTTTTACAAGTAACTATCCTTGACTGTATTTTTAGAGAATGATATAATTTTCTTATTGAAAGGTGAGAAAAATGAACAATATTATATATATATTAACAACCTGTCCAGACAATGTTGACATATTACAAATCATTCATTGGGTAACACAATTAATCAAAATCATCTGTATTTTTACACCCATTATTACAATTGTTTTAATCTCAGTGGATATGATTAAATACGTAACAGCAGGTAACACCGATGCCATGAAAGAACGATTCAACACTTCAAAAAGAAGACTGATTGCATGTGCAATCGTATTTCTAATTCCAACACTCGTAAACGTCATCGTATCAGTAGTTGGTAAAGTTGATACCAAAGGATATCTAGGATATGTTACCTGTTCCAACTTAGATGACATCGAGACAGTTGCAATTGAAAATGCCAGAACATTAGTATCAGAAGCAAGAACCACATTAGACACAAAAGTCCTATCAAAAGCAAGAGCTGCTGTTGCTAAAATAACAGATAAAGATATCAAAAAAGAATTTGAAACAGAAATAAATGAAATTGGAAAAACAATCGCCGAAAGTAAAAAACCTCCAACACCAACTCCAACACCAGGAAATAACAATAATGGTACACTAACAACAAACTATCCAGATGCAGTTGTTGAAAATTTAGCAGCGTTCATCGGTAGTGAAGCAGGATGGAATAAAGATGGATTTTTAGGTCAATTAATGACTGGTGCCGTTTATATGAACAACTTTCATAAAAACATCGGAGGCGAAGTAAATCTAAACAGCATGTGTCAATTATTCTCAAAACGTGCTGGTAAATATTATATGTATACACCAACCTACTGCAACTATAAATTCACATCTTACCCTAAATCAAGAGGAAAAATTGATGAAGCTGGAAAAAAACAATTAACTGTAGTTGCAAAATTATTATTAGAAAAAAAATTTACCATTCCTGATAATATAATTTTTCAAGCATCTGAATCCATTGTAAAAAGTAATGGAAAATTATGGGGTACTACTTATCAAGGAATTAAAGGATATTACAGTTCTTTCGGATACAGCAAATATGATAAATCAGCTTCTAGTGTTGATGTATATGGAAAAAAAGTAAGCACAAACTTCAATGACTACAAAGCAATATCCCAAACATTATACAACCAATACGTAAAATAAAAACTGTTAAATCAACTAACAGTTTTTTTGATAATCATATTTATGGTGTACACGTTACTTTTTGACTTGCAATTTTGCACTTCAAAGTATTGATAACAATTGGTGTATCCGCTGGAGTATCATTAAATGTACCATTATCATTTAAAGTAATCGTTCCAGATGATGGTACGGTTCCACTAACTCTTACAATAATTTCATCATCACCAGTTCCTCCATTACTACACTTCGAACCATCACAAGTAATAGAAAGTGGAAGTGATATAGAGTCTGTATCCAATAAAGATTCTGTATAAGTTAACTTAACAGCTTCCATAACACCATAAACACTATCTGCTGCTGCTGATTGTCTTGCTTTATTAATGATATTTAAGACAATTGGCGTTGCGATAAGCGCTATGATAGCTAAGATAACAATAACAGCCAACAATTCAATTAATGTAAAACCTTTTATGTTACTTTTCATTATTTTCCCTCCTCTATGATTACAGTTTTAATATGCCTCAAATTTTAAAAATTAATCCATAATTTTCAAAAAATTTTTTTTAAGAGGGATTTATATTTTTTTATGAATTTCTACATCTTCCTGATATCCAATTAATTGATAATAACGAGTTAATAAATACATTTTTAAAGTAGTTTGAATTTGTATAATTTGATAAACTGTAAAAGCATCCAAAAACCCATCCGGTTTCTTAGGTTCTCCTTCTTTAATAGAATTTACCAAAATATTATTATGAATTCTATTTTTAGGATCAAAAACAGCATATGCTCCCGTAAATCCTTGATGAGCAAATGAATGAGTACCATACTCATTTGGAACAAAGGTTTTTTCTAGTCCTAAAGGATGTTTTTGATAAATTCCTGCATATCCTTTATGACTTTGCTTAGAAGTCGGATAAATAATAGTACCTGCCAACTTTGTAAAATTAACATTTTGAACAGCAAATAATTGATCCGTCAAATGTCTTAATCCTTTTGAAGTAGCAAACAAACCTGCTGATCCTACTGCTCCACCTAATAATCTAGCTTTTGGATCATGCACCATATTATCATAACTACCATTTCCAGAAACCAATCTATTTTTTGGATAAAATAACGTTTCATCCAATCCCCATGGTTTTAATAAATATTCATTCATAATCGTATCAAAACACATCGTTTGCCCACTTTTTTTACTCACAATTTCCTCAATCACTTTAGATAAAACAAGAAATCCCATATCTGTATAAGAATTAAAGGAACGATCTTCACCGTCCAAATGAAGAGTTTGCAAAATACGTAACGCTTCCGCACTGTCTTTTCCATCTGTAACTCTTCCATCTGTTCTTAAATTTCCAGCCATTTTTAATACATCATCCACAGTATAATCACCAAGAGCTTCAAACCTAGAATCTAAATCTTTAATCTTATCTTCTAATTGAAAATACCCTTTTTGAATCAATATTAAACTTAATAAAAAGGTATAAAGTTTCGTTACAGAAGCCAAATCAAATACTGTTTTTTCATCAACCTCTTGTCCTTGATCCCCATACTTTGTTTTTCCACCAAAAATAGTAATTGAATAACTACCATCTGTATTTGGTAAATAAATACAACTAGAAAGTCCACTAACAACTTGTTCTGTATGATTAATAAACTCTTCACTATGTTCTGCTAACTCTTTTGTCAAATCCGTTAAACAATCTGTAATACTTTGATCTTTTCTTAATTCTTGCTTTACATAAGATTGAATTTTACTCAATTCTTCTTTATCAAAAGATGACCCATTTCTCACCAATTCTTCTAATATTTTTTCCAACTTATCATTCATATTTAAAATTCCCTTCTAACATTTCTAAAAATTGCTTCAAAAAATAATGTTGCTCCATATATTAACATACACTTTTTATTCTGTCAAATCAGAATAAAAATCATTCAACATTTAATGACTTTTTCAACTTTTCTATTTGAACCGAATAGCGACTTCCATTCGTAATATAAGAACCACACACCAATATATCTGCATCCTTACACAATTTCGCAGTTCGCTCATTAATACCACCATCTACTTCAATCAAATAATGATAATTATGAATTTCTCGAATTCGTTTTAACTCTTGAATTTTATTCACTGTATTTTCAATAAAAGTCTGTTCCCCTTCACCTGGTTCAACACTCATTACAAGTACCAAATCAACAATAGGCAAATACGGAATCAATTTACGAACTGGTGTATTTGGCTTAATAGAAAGACCAACTTTAATATTTTGTTCCTTTATAAAATCAATTGCTTTTAAAACATAATCCGTTTCCACATGGATCGTAATATAATTCGGACGCAAAGAAGAAAACTCTTCAATATAAGACATTGTATCATTTACCATCAAATGAACATCAAATGGTGTAGATAACGGTAAAATCTTTTTCAGTGAATCCAAACATTCCGTCTTATTCGAAATAAACTCTCCATCCATAACATCCACATGAAGAAAATCTATCTTCTCATTACTTAACTTTAAAATATTTTCTTTTCTATCCTCTTTAATACTTAAAAAAGAAGCTGATAATAACATAATTTCACCTACCTATAAATTTTAGATAATTTTGATATCTACTAGGTAATATGGTGTGATCTTCTACTAATTCCTTAATGCGACAAGAATCTTCCTTATCATGCATACAATCCTTGTACCGACATTCATGCTTATACGCTTCAAACTCTGGTACTTGATCCCTAATATCACCACTCGTCATACCCTCAAAATCGACAGAAGAAAACCCAGGCGTATCACAAACCCATCCCTCAAATAAAGGATAAAGTTCTACATGCCTCGTTGTATGTTTTCCTCTTCCTAAAGCAATTGAAATCTCATCTGTTTTTAAATGTAACGACTCATCTAACCGATTTAATAAAGTCGATTTACCAGCACCACTTTGACCAGTAAATACATTTACTTTCCCTTTCAATAACGCTTTTATTTTGTCAATTTCTGTATTTAAGCACACTTTATAACCTATTTTTCCATAATAGTGTACTAAAAAATCGATATCCCTTTTTTCTTCTTCATTTAACAAATCTACTTTCGTAAAACATATAATTGGTTCAATATTATGAAACGTAACAATATATAATAACTTATCTAACAAATTACTAGAAAAGTCAGGAGCCTTTGTACTAGTTACAATAATCACTTGATCAATATTGCTAACAGGAGGACGAACCAATTCATTTTTTCGTCTTTTTATTTCTAATATATAATTATTTTTTTCATCAAACAAAACAAAATCCCCTACACATGGTTTAATTTTTTGATTTCGAAATTTTCCCCTAGATTTACAAATATACTGAGACCCATCAGAATAAACAGTATAATCATTACTAATTAACTTTATAATTCGACCCTGCATACTCATTCTGTTTTTTCTTCCTCTTTCGCTGGTTCTTTTTTCGTATCTTCCTTTTTTTCCTCAGGTTTCTTTGTCACTTCGATTCGTAAAGTAGAAGGAGCTTCTATTTTACTTTTTGGATCCCGACTCTGATAAATAATCGTTCCTTCTGGCTTTGTACTATCTTCTTTTTCATTCACTGTTAAAGTAATAGAATGTTCATCACAAAATTTTTGAACACCATCTACAGTCCAACTTCCATCTGAAAAATCTGGATAGGAATCAACTAGTTTATTATAAGTAAGTGTAATAGAATCCCCTTTTTTTATCATTTTTCCAGCCTCAATACTTTGACCTGTAATCATTCCAGCTTTTTGTTCACTATTTTCTTCCGTAATCTCAACTTCATTTGGATTAACCTTAATTCCTTTTCCTTCTAGTCTACCTTTAATCTCCAAATAACTTTGTCCTTCATAGTTTTCCAATTCAAATCCTTCTTTTCCTTTAGAAACTACTAAAGTAATAGAAATTCCTTTTTTCACAGTACGACCAATATCAGGATTCGTTTTAATGACTTTGCCTTCATCTATTTTATCATCATACTTTTCTTCTACCTTTGCTTCAACTTCTAAGCCCTCTTC
>CANAXT010000012.1 GCA_947365915.1 uncultured Mycoplasmatota bacterium | reverse complement strand
GTGGATTTAATAACCTAAAAATCTATGATATTATGAGTGAACAATATAATGAATACTTTGGATTTACAGAATCAGAAACAAAAGAACTATTAAACTACTATGGGCTCGAATTAACTCAAGACATCAAAGAATACTATAACGGATATAATTTTGGAGGAACTGCGATTTATAACCCATGGAGTATCTTAAATTATGCCCAAGATAAGAAAGTTGTTCCATATTGGTTTAATACATCAGATAATGCTTTAATCAAACAAATCTTAAAAGAAACCAGTGAAGAAAATAAAATTGAAATTGAAAAACTAATACTAGGAGAAAGTATACCATTTACTTATAATAACACAATTACATTTCAAGATTTAACGAACAATATAGAAAATGGAGAAGTTATTTTTAACTTATTACTTGCTTCTGGATATCTAACGTATGATAAAACAGTAATCAGTGAAATTACCAAAAAAAGTAGAGAATATTTTAGAATTCCCAATAGAGAAGTAAAAGAAGAATTTATAAAAATCATAAAAGAAATTAATCATCAACATATCAATATAGAAAAAGAAGAAAACTTTGCTTTATCTTTATTGAATAATGAAAAAGCAAAAGTAGAAAAATATTTAAATGACACTTTAGTCAGTATCAGTTATCATGACACAAAAGAAATGTTTTACCACGGTTACTTGTTAGGACTATTTCAAATATTTATTGGTTCCGAATATATCATAAAATCCAATCGAGAAGCAGGCATAGGAAGATACGATTTACTAATCGAAAAAATAGATAGAAGTATTGGCATCATCATCGAAATTAAAATTGCGGATACATTGGAAGTTATGGAAAAAGAAGCAGAAAAAGCAATAAATCAAATGAAAGAAAAAGAATACTATCAAGAATTAAAACTAGATCAAGTAAAAAACATCATAACATACGCAATCGTATTCTGTGAAAAAAAAGCAATTGTAAGATAATACAAGAAAAAAATCTTGTATTTTTTTATACCCAAAATCATAAATAATATCAAGCATAATTTGAAAAATTGGACAAAAAAATTTGACAAAATTGGAAAAAGTGATATTATAATAGCTAGTTGGAAGGAATCAAAAAGTGATAATGAGTGTACAAAAATAGAAACAAAACACCCAAGCAGTATTAAAAAAAAATACTTCTTTTTATGCAAAAAATCACTTGAGGTTCGATATGAAAGAAGGTGAGGGAGTTGCGGAAAGTTCTTAGGGAAGAAAAAAAGTATTTGATTACATATCAAAACTACCTATCCAGTGATCACTATTTTAAACAAGTACTACACCCAGATAGCCACAACAAAAAAGATGGATATATCATTCGTTCCCTTTATTTTGATACATTAGATGATGACGACTTTTATAACAAAATAGACGGATTAGAAACCAGAAGAAAAATACGCTTACGTATTTATGACCCAGAAGATGACTTTGCTTACTTAGAAATGAAACAAAAACAAGGAAACTATCAACAAAAAAGATCACTAAAAATTTCTAAAAAAGAAGCAGAACGATTGATTCAAAAAGATTATCAAGTACTACTAGAAAAGGAAGAACCCTTCGCATTAGAAGTGTATTCCATTATGAGTAAATATCACTATGTACCAAAAACAATCAACCAATATAGAAGAAAAGCTTATATCGTAAATGAAAACTCAACAAGAATCACATTTGACAGTGATATCAGAGCAACAGAAACATCATTTGACTTATTTGACAAAAACTTAATATTAAACCCAGTTTTTGATCAAAATCATGTCGTTTTAGAAGTAAAATACAATGGATTTTTACTATCCTATGTAAAAGACCTTATTCGTTCCATTGATCGAATCCAGACACCAATCAGCAAATATTGTCTAGGTAGAACGAATACAATTAAATATATTTATTAAAGTGAGGAGTAATAAAATGAATGAATTAATAACAAATATTTTTGAAACAACAGGAACCCTTAGCACAGAACAAATTATACTAAATGTAATTATGTCCCTAGTTTTAGGACTACTTGTCTTTTTATCTTACCTATATACCCATGCAGGAACAATCTACTCAACAAAATTTAATATTTCACTTGTAATGCTAGCCGTAGTAACCGCAATCGTAATGACCGTAATTCAAAACAATATCGCATTATCATTAGGAACCATTGGAGCACTTTCCATCGTACGTTTCCGTACAGCCATAAAAGACCCAAGAGACACCATCTATATTTTCTGGGCCATTTCCATGGGATTATGCTGCGGAATCTCTTGCTTTACAATTGCCATTGTAGGAGCAATTGTCATATTTGTATTCCTATTACTATTTGGAAGAATCAAAAACACTGACCGTTTACTATTAGTCGTTCGTGGAAATAGAAAAAATGAAGGAGAAATCGAATCTACCATATTCACATACTTTCATGGAAAAGCCAACCTAAGAGTAAAAAACACAAGTCCAGAAACCGTAGAATTTATCTATGAACTATCAAGAAAAACATATAACAAAGCAAATACAAATGAATTATCCATTAGTGATTCATTATATAAAATAAAAAACATTGACTATGTAAACATTGTTTGCCAAAACGATGAAATTAACGGGTAAAAACAATGAAATATAAACTCATTAGTATTTTCGCACTAGCCATTGTTTTTATATTATGCCTATTTGCAAGCACCAGAATCAGTGAATTCCATGAAAAAAGAATTGACCAACACATTGACGAAAAAATAAAAAATACCTGTAACAAAAACGATGAATTTTGTACCCATTTACCAATTATCGAAATCAACACAAATAACCAAACAATTCCAGGAATTAACGGAGAAAGCGATCTAATTGATGCCGATTTTTCCCTTTATTATAATGGAAAAACAAGCAACAAACGAACAGACAAAAAAAACCTAACTAGTAAAATACAACTTAGATATCGTGGAAACTCATCTCGTTTATTCAAAAAACATCAATACCTATTAAAATTTGTAGATAATAACAACCTAGGAAAAAATGTAGAACTACTTGGAATGCAAAAAGAAAACAAATGGATTCTAAATGGACCTTACCTAGACAAATCACTAATCAGAAACTATCTAGCATACAACATATCTGGAAAAATCATGAATAGCGTACCAGAAGTTCGTTTTTGTGAAGTATTTGTAAACGGAGAATACCAAGGATTATATTTACTAGTAGAAAGCATCTCTAGAACACTAACCGAAGTCACTCGCTATAAACCAAACTGGTCTAACGGAATGACTAGTTATATCATTCGTCTAGATCGCCATGACGAATCAAATATCATGCTAGATAACCTAAGTAAATATAGCGGAAAAATAATTAACCAAAACGCCATTAATATCATTTATCCATCCGATATAGACCTTACAGAACAAATACGAAACTACATCAATGATGACTTTTCCAAATTTGAAAAAGCACTATATTCATATGACTACAAAGAATACGAAAAATATATCGATGTAGATAGCTTCGTAGACTATATGATCATCAATGAATTCTTTAAAAATAGTGATGCTGGAACCCATTCTACTTACTTATTTAAAGATATTAGAGGAAAAATTCATATGGGACCAGTATGGGACTTTAACAATGCCATGAATAACTATGTAGAAGAAATCTATAGTCACACTGGCTTTCTATTTCAAGACAAAGCTTGGTATAACATGCTTTTAAAAGACGAACGATTTGTAAATAAAGTAATTAACCGTTACCGTTACCTAAGAACCAATTACTTAAGCAACGAATACATACAAAACTATATTGATGAAACCATAGAATACCTAGGAGACGCAATCGATCGAAACTTTGAAGTATGGGGATTTAGCTTCAATGAAACAGAAAACATGCTAAAACCATACGAAAGAAACTATAAAAGCCATGAAGAAGCCTTAAAACAAGTCAAAAAATATTTAGAAAGACGTGGCAAATGGATGGACGAAAACATAGAAACATTAAAACAATATTCACATCAATCCATTAACAAAATGTACGAGGGGGACTAGTTATGAAGAAGTATTTAATCTCTTGTTTTATAATTATAATGCTAATACTTGGATACTATTACCTTACATTTTACACCTCAACAAATATCGTCCCAAAAAAAGATGTCAAAACATTTGTAAAAACAGAACAAAAAGAAATCAAAGTAAATAATAAACCATTTACCATCCAAGCCATCAATATGGGATCGAGTATACCAGGACATGACGACAAAGAATTTGCCATCAAAAAAGAAACTTACCTAAAATGGTTTTCCTATATTAGTGACATGAACATCAATACCATTCGAGTATTTACAATCGAATCTCCAGAATTTTATCAAGCCTTAAAAGAATATAACAAAAAAAACAAAAAACCACTTTATCTAATTCAAGGAATTGATGTTGGAGACTATGAAAAAAACTCTAGTATTGATTATTTCCATGAAAACCTAAAAACAAAACTAATGAATGATGTCAAAATCATGATTGATGTCATTCATGGAAAAAAAATAATCAATTACAACTCCGTTTATGCATCAGGAAGCTTTGATGCGGATGTATCAGAATGGACCATTGGTTATATCATCGGAACTGAATGGAATGATGTAACCGTAGAATACACAAACAGAAACCATAAAGAAGATAATAAATATCATGGAAAATATATAGAGACAACAAAAGAAGCCAAACCATTTGAACGAATTTTAGCTGAAGTAGGAGATACCATATTTTCCTATGAAAGCGCAAAATACGGAACACAAAGACTATTATCATTTGGAAACGCATCCGCAACCGATCCATTTACATATGATGAAGCCATTAGTGACTTTTTTAACAAATTTACAACAGTAGATATTAATAGAATCAAAACCACAAACAAAGTAAAAACAGGCTTATTCGCATCATTTCAAGCTTATACAGGATATCCAGACTATTATAGCTTAAACGGTGAACACCATCAAAACTCTTACAAAGAATACCTAAAAAGTATCAATGATCACTATAACATGCCAGTCGTAATATCAGAATTTGGCTACTCAACAGCAAGAGGAGAAACCATCAACTTCCAAAATGAAGACTATGGACATTCCTCTTACAAAGAAGAAGAACAAGGAGAAATGATTGTAAAAGCCATTGAAACCATTAGAGAAGTAGGAATCAATAACTTTATTATCTATGAATGGCAAGACGAATGGGACAAAAACGTTTGGAACACCATGTACACAGTAGATGTAACCAGAAGCCAGTATTGGTTAGATATCCAAACATCAACCAATTGCTTTGGAATTCTTACATTTGAAAGTGGAAAAAAAGAAACACCAGTCGTATTAGACGGAAAAAAAGATGAGTGGAAAAAAGAAGATCAAATATTAAACCAAAATGGATTCAAACTATCAAGCAAATATGACTCCACTTACTTATACTTACTAATCGAAAAAGAAAATCTTTCATTAGAACAACCCATTTATATACCAATCGATACAACCCCAAAAACAGGAAGCAAAACATCCAAATTTGATAACCTAAAATTTGAACGAGCAACCGACTTTATCATTAAAATCGATGGAGAAAAAAATTCAAAAATCGTAGTACAAGATCGATATAACCCCGTAAGAGCGATGTACGGAAAACAACTATATCGAATCAATTCATTTGAAAAAGGAAACATGCCAAAAAAAGACAGTCCAAACTTTGAAGATATCGAACTAATTACCAGTTTCCAAAACCTAAACCGTCAAAACGAAGGTTACAAAATAGAAAATGACGCAACCCTTGTAAAAACTGGAAACCTAATCTACGGAATTGGAGACCCAAAAAATAAAGAATTTAACTCATTAAGTGATTTCTACTCAAAAGGAGACATCATTGAAATTAGAATCCCTTGGGGATTACTAAACTTTTCTGACCCATCACTCATGATGATTCATGATGACTACTATGAACACTATGGAGTAGAAGACTATCATATCAACAAAATCCATATTGGAATAGGAACCCAAGACCAAACAATCCCATTTGGATCATTTTCCCTAAAAGGATGGAAAGAAAAAATCACTTATCATGAACGACTAAAAAAATCATACGATATCATCAAAAACGCACTAAAGGAGGAGTAGAACATGATAGAACATGCAACATTTATTTTAAGTTTCTTTGTAGTATTCTTTGTTCTACTTTTAATCTATGATATCGTAAGCTTATACAAAAGAAAAAACGAACAAAAAATGGATCAAAAGAAAAAAGAAAAACTAATGAACTTAATTGAAAAAAAAGAAAAAAACATCAAAAATAGTACCAAAAAAATCATAAAAAAATTAAAATCATTATCATATCTATACGTATTTTGTAACATGTTAGAAGAAAATACCCAAATAGAAAACCAGAATATTAGAGACATCGTTTCCAAAAAACAATATCAAACTTTATTTTCTACTTTAGCTTTTACTTACCAAAAAAAAGACGAATTAGAAAAAGCTTATTACGCATACATGTTACAATTTATAAAAATAAACCAACCAGAAATAGATTCATTTTTATTTTCCTGTGTCACATCCAAATCTCTTTATTGCAAAGAAAATGCCCTTCAAGCCTTTTACCGCTTAGGAGATAGCGACAAAGTAGTTGCTTCCTATCAGATTATGTCAAAACAGAATACCAACTATGGATATAAACTAGTAGCAGATGGTCTTTCTAACTTTACAGGATCAAAACAAGAATTATGTAGCAAACTATACGAACAATTTGATGACTTTAAAGAACCATTCAAAATAGGTTTTCTAACATTCTTTAGACAATGCAAATACGACTTAAGAAAAGAACTCATAAATCGATTACAAACCTCTAAAAACATCGAAAAAGAAGTAGAAATTGAAATAATTCGCTACTTTTCGAAGGTAATCGATAAAAAAGCAAGTATAATATTATTAGAGCGATTAGAAAATAATTACTATAAAGACTTTGAATACGATGTTGTAATCATACAAACCTTAGCCCACTATCCAAGTGAAAAAGCAAAGAAAGTATTAACAAAATCTTTGAGTAACTATAACTATTACGTTCGATATAATGCAGCAAAAAGTTTAATGGCAATGACCGATCTTAAAAAAATTACTGGATTAACCGATCCATTTGCCCAAGAAATGATTCAATCATTGATAAGTCAGGAAGTGTAAACATGAGCTTTTTAAAAAATTTAACATTATTTGTAAATGATTTTTTCTTGTATTATATTATTCTTTATGGAAGTTTCCTATTCTGTTCCGCAATTGTAGGAGCACTACGTTTCTATAAAACAGAACGAAAGAAAAAGTACAAAAATGAAATCGAAAGAGACTTCTATTTGCCCGTATCAATTATTGTACCTGCTTACAATGAAGAAATCACCATCATATCTACCATAGACTCACTATTAAATTTAGACTATAAATTGTATGAAATCATTGTCGTAGATGATGGATCAAAAGACAAAACATTACAAAAAATGATCGAACATTACAACTTAAAAAAAGTTCCAAAAGTAGTAAGAAGAAAAATACATACAGAAAAAGTAAAAGGATATTATGAAGGTAATTTAAAAGTAAAACTAACTGTTGTTGCAAAAGAAAACGGAGGAAAAGCAGATGCCTTAAACGCAGGAATCAATACTGCTACTTCCCCATACTTTCTAACAATTGATGCCGATTCCGTATTACAAGAAAACTCTTTAACAGAACTAGTAAAACCAATTATGGAAGACTCTACCGTAATTGCAACAGGAGGAGTAATCAAACTATCGAATGGTTTAACATTTAAAGACGGAAAAATAGTAGACTATCATTTACCAAAAAAATACTTAGAAATGATTCAAACCCTAGAATATGATCGTACCTTTCTAGCAAGTAGAACCATATTTGATGTATTCAATGGAAACATGATTGTATCAGGAGCATTTGGATTATTTAAAAAACAAATAGTAATAGAAGCAGGAGGATACAAAACAAACACAATTGGAGAAGACATGGAATTAGTAATCCGACTTCATGACTATGCCATTTCCAATAAAATTTCATACAAAATAAGTTACGTACCAGAAGCCATATGTTATACCCAAGCACCAAGCAAACTAAAAGACTTTAAACGCCAAAGAAAAAGATGGCATAGAGGCTTATTCCAAAGCTTACTAGCACATAAAAACATGTTTTTAAATCCAAAATATGGATTACTAGGAACCATTTCTTTCCTATATTATTGGATTTATGAACTATTTGCTCCATTAACAGAAACAATAGGACTTATATTTATATTTATTTCCTATTTTCTAGAACTCATTAACTTTAAATTTATGATCATCTACTTTGGTATTTATATCTTATTTTGTACCATATTTACCATCACCACATTTTTCAACCGTGTATATACAACTGCTCGTTTTTCAACAAAAGACTTTATCAAAGTCGTATTTTATTCAATTATAGAAAACTTTGGATTTCGGCAACTCGTAAACTGGTATCGATTAACATCATTTTTTACAACCCGTAAAAATAAACTAAATTGGGGGAAAATATCAAGAACAAAAATGGAGTGATAATTTGAAAAAGAAAATCTTAAGCATTGTATTAATTGGATTATGTTGTTTATTAATGATAACTTCAAAAAAAGAAGAGAATATATTATATTCATGGAAAATGGACGCCTTAGAAGACAAAGAATTATTAGACATCATAAAAAAATATAACATCAAAGAAATTTATCAAGACTTCAGCACAGAGTACCTAACCCAAAATGATTCTAAATTCTTAAAAAAAATGAAAGAAAAAGGCGTAAAAGTATATCAACTTTGTGGTGATCCATCTTGGGGATTAGATAAAAAAGCAACCAGTATGAAACGAGAGATTGACAAAGTAATTTCTTATAACAAAAAAAACGAAGAACAAATAGCAGGAATTGTCTTTGATGTAGAACCTTACTTACATAATGAAGAAAACTTTGACTTTCCACTTTTCACAGAATCAATGAAAGAAGCCTATCGATATGCGAAAAAACAAAATCTTTATCTCATTCTAGCGCTCCCAGTCTGGTTAGATAGTATTGACAAGAATTTATTAGAAGATATAATAAAAGAAGGATGCGATGAAATATCACTAATGAATTATAACATTAAATATACAAAAGAAAATATAGAAACCGAAATCGAATATGCGAAAAAGTATCAAAAGAAAGTAAACACAATTTATGAAGTCTATTCAGAAGAACAAGATTACTTTAAAACCGATAAAGAAATTAACCAAGACTTTAAAAAAATTAGAAACCATTATCACTATGATAAACTTCGAAAAGCATATCATTATTATGAAAAAATGAAACAAAATTAGATGGAGGCGTTATGGTAGGTTATTACAAATTAGATAAAAAAGAGATAGAACAACGAAATATAGAATGTCATAATATAGAAGAAAATATTTATCGCTTGTGTTGGCCTTTAATAGTGAAAGATAAAAAAAATTTGACAAAAGAACTATTATATCTATATGAAATGTTAGACATCCCAATCATTACATTAGATGAAGTAGAACAATTTGACTTTCATAAAAATAAAAAACAACAAAAATATTTAGAAGAATTTTCTTCCTATTTAGAACTCAATATCAAAATAGAAATGATAGAAGAACAAAAACTAGGACACTTACTAAGAGTAGCAAAATACGCAAAAGACTTAGCAGAAAGCTTACAACTAGATCAAAAACACATCAAGAATATTTATATTGCCGCTTTATTCCATGATGTTGGAAAATACTTAATTCCAGAAGAAATTCTAGGAAAACCAGGAAAGCTAACCGATGAAGAATTTGAAACGATGCAAAAACATTGCTTATTAGCACGTCAAATAGTAGATCGATTTTTAAATGAAGAAATCATAAAAATGATTGAATCGCATCATGAACGTATGGACAAAAGTGGTTACTCTATGGGAATTACTCCAAACATTGGAGCACAAATCATAGGCATTGCAGATAGTTATGATGCCATTACCTCTAGTAGAGTGTATCATAATGCAGAAAAAAAAGAAGAAGCATTTGAAGAACTTCTTCTCTGTACCAAGAAAAAAGAAGAGGGTGGAAAAGGAACTTTATATGATTCCGCCTTAGTAAACCAATTTATTGAAATCCAAAAATGTTAACAAAATTAACATTTTTTTGAGTAAAAACTATTTTTTGATTTCTAATTCGTCAAGCATTTGTTTTTTAATCTTATCAATATCGGTAAAAAATACATTATAACCACGACTTTTAAGTTTTAATAAATGCTTAAAATTATTTAATATTTCATTTTTTAAAATACTTCCTACTTTTGCAGGAGCTCCATTAATAATATGAACATGATCAATATATTTTTCTAATGTTGGAAAAGCATTTTGAAACAATATAACAGACTTTTCGTTTAATATTTCTCTTATAAAAATAGTGTTACAAAAACCATATTTTTTAATTTTATTATTCATTATTTTTTTATACTTTTCAACTTTACTACTTAAAGGTATGAACCATAAAATATTATTGTCTTTAATTGTAAAATAAGTTGGTCGTTGTTTTCCACGTTCATGATTAGTCATAAGACTTTCATCATTAACGACATCAAAAAACTCATCTTTAATATGGTATAAATATCCTGTTTGAACTTTCATATTATCAACTCCAATAGATAGTATAGCATATATAAAAAGAAAACTCTATCAAAGTAGATAAAGTTTTCAAAAATATTTTCCTTCGGGATCATTTATAACTCGCACCACCCGTAAGCGAGAAACATTGTCGATCGGGATCATTTATAACTCGCACCACCCGTAAGCGAGAAACATTTTCTTAGCAATGCATTATAAAAATGCATCACTAATATACTATATTTTATGCCAAAAGTCAATATTAGAGCATAAAATTGGCAAACTTTCATTTGCACTCATTAATATACCCAAACCTTAGTTATTAAAACCTCTTTTTTATTTTTTAAATGAAATTTCCAAAAAAACCTTTTGAAACTTTACAAATATTGGTATAATAAAATAAGGTGATACTATATGAATAAAACAAAGATTATAGCAACCATAGGACCTGCTAGCAATTCTAAAGAATGCTTAAAAGGATTAATCAATCAAGGAATGTCAGTAGCGAGACTAAACTTAAGTCACGCCGACTATGACTTCTGTAAAGATGTGATAGAAAAAATCCAAGAACTCAACAAAGAACTAAACACATTTGTCTCTATCATGCTAGACACAGAAGGACCAAACGTAAGAGTCGGAAAATTTGTAGGAGGAAAAGCCTTCCTAAAAAAAGGTGACCGAATTCGAATTTATATGGAAGAACTAATCGGTGACAACACCAAATTCTGTGTGAACTATAAAGAACTCATTAACGATGTTCACTACAATACCATTTTAAAAATTGATGACGGACTAATTGAATTACAAGTATTAGAAAAAGGAAACAACTACTTACTTTGTGAAGTAATCAAAGAAGGAACCATCGAAAACAACAAATCACTAAATGTACCAGGTGTCAAACTCTCACTTCCATTTCTAAGCGAAAAAGACTATAAAGATATCCTATTCGCCAACCAAATGCAAGTAGACTTTCTAGCCTTGTCATTCGTCTCAACAGCAGAAGACGTATTAGGAATCAATGACATCTTAATCGGATTAAACAATGATCACATAGGTATTATCGCTAAAATAGAAAACGAATCCGCCGTAGAAGAAATCGATGAAATCATCAAGGTCAGTGAAGGAATCATGATTGCTAGAGGAGACCTAGGCGTAGAAATACCAATGGAACGAGTTCCAGGAATCCAAAAAAGCATCATAAGCAAATGTCACAACATGGGAAAAATAAGCATTGTCGCAACAGAACTATTATCCACAATGGAAAACAATAGTAGACCAACCAGAGCTGAAGTAAGCGATATCGCCAATGCCGTATTAGATGGAGCAGACGCCGTTATGTTATCAGGAGAAACAACCATTGGAAAATACCCAGTAGAAACCTTATCTATCATGGAAAAAATCATCGAATCAGCAGAAGAAGAAATCAACTATTTAGAACTATTAGACAAAGCCATGAGAACCGAAAAACAAGATATTACAGGAATGATTGCCTATAGCGTAACAGAATGCGCCAACAGACTAAAATGTGTAGCCATAATAGCTCCAACCATTACAGGATATACCGCCAAAAAAATGAGCCGATTTCGACCAAGCTGTCCAATCATCGCTGTAAGCCCTGATATAAATACAGTAAAAAGCTTAAACCTTCACTTTGGAATAACACCAATTTTAGTAGATGAAATAAGCTCATTTGATAAAATCACCAAACGATCAAAAGAAATTGCCAAAAACCTTATGGATATCAAAGAAGGAGATAAAATCATCATTACTGGAGGATACCCATTCAAAGAAGTAAAATACACAAACTTTATGAAAATAGAAGAATTATAAAAGGGAGTTGATTCTATGTATAACTTAGGAGATCAATTTAAAATAAACCAAGAACTAGCTTTAATGAACCCAAAACAAATTACCAAAGGGAACAAATACCGTATCACCGTTTTAACAGAACGATTACTTCGTTTAGAATATAACGAAGAAGGAATATTTGAAGATAGACCAACCAACCTGATTTGGTACAGAACCCTACCAGATGTTCCATACATAAAAAAAGAAGATGCAAGCTACTTAGAATTAGAAACAGAGTATTTTAAACTGACTTACACAAAAGAAAAAAACTTTAACGGTGGAAAAGTAAGTCCTATGTCTAACTTAAAAGTAAGTTTGAAAAAAACAGACCGAGTTTGGTATTATGGACATCCTGAAATTAGAAACTTTGGTGCCCCAGGGTCAGAACTAGTAGATGAACACGGAAAAGTACTTTATAGAAAAGCATTATATTCCATTGATGGATTTGCAAGCATTGATGACTCTAAAACAGATATCTTAAATGAAAATGGGACACTATCCATAAGAGAAAACGCAGGAATTGACATCTATCTATTCTGCTATAACAAAGACTTTGACTTATGTTTAAAAGACTATTTTGCCCTAACCGGAAAACCAGCATTGATACCTAGATACGCCTTAGGAAACTGGTGGAGTAGAAACATCACATACAATGACGAAGAACTAAAACAACTAGTAGACAACTTCAGTAGCAAAGAAATCCCACTTTCCGTATTGCTATTAGACAAAGACTGGCACAAAAGAACCTACTTTAAAGACAAACATCTCATGACAGGATTTACATGGAACACAGACTTATTTCATGCCCCATCAGAAATGATCAACTACTTACACCTAAAAGGAATCAGATTAGGATTAAACATTAGCCCAATGGAAGGATTCTATCCAATTGATGAATACTATGAAAAAGCCAAAGAATATCTTGGAACAGACAAAAATGGAGTCATCCCGTTTAATGTATTTGATCCAAAAACAGTAGACGTTTATCTGAAACTATTTATTCATCCATTAGACGCAATGGGAGCTGACTTCTTCTGGATAGATTACTTTGACAAAAAAAGACATAATGAACTACAACTATTGAAACATTACCAATTCTTTGACATGATGAGAAACTATAAAAGAAGACCAATGGTTCTAGCCCACAACTCATTAGTAGCCCCTCACAGATATCCAGTATTATACTCAGGAAAAACAACGGTTGGATGGGATACCCTAAAACGAATCCCACTTCATAACGCAACCGCAACCAACATCGGAGTAAGCTTTTGGTCACATGACATAGGCGGATACTTTAAAGGAACAGAAGACAATGAACTCTACATTCGGTATGTCCAATTAGGGGTCTTCTCACCAATACTAAAATTTGGAGCAGAAGCAGGAAAATACTATAAAAGAGAACCATGGCGTTGGAGTATCAAAACATACGAAATCACCAAAGACTACTTACAACTACGTCACAGATTAATCCCATACCTATACACAGAAGCCTATAAATACCACCAATTTGGAACCCCACTAATAGAACCAATTTACTATAAATATCCAGATATGTATGACGATCCATTATATAAAGACGAATACTACTTTGGAAGTGCCTTCTTCGTATCACCAATTACCAAGAAAAAAGACTACGTGATGAATCGAGTGGTCCACAAATTCTTTTTACCAGATGGCATCTGGTATGACTTTGTAACTGGAAAAAAATTCCCAGGAGCAAGAGAATATACCATGTTCTTCAAAGATCAAGACTATCCAGTATTTGTCCGTGCAGGATCGATTATACCATTAGGAGACAACGATAATATCAATGACACAACCCCACCAAAGAACCTAGAAATTCAAATCTTTCCAGGACAAAGTAACCTATACAAAATGTATGAAGACGATGGCGTAAGTGACCTATATCGAAAAGGATTTTATCTATTAACCTCAATTGATTACAACTACATGCCAAATAACTATACCGTAATTGTTCGAGCCTTAGAAGGAAAAAGTGGAATTGTCCCAGAAACACGTAACTATAAATTTAGATTTCGAAACACAAAACAATCAGATGACGTTATCGTATACTTTAACGATACCCAGTTAGGATATGAATCATATGTAGAAGGAACAGACTTTGTAGTAGAAGTCAAAAACGTAAACACAATTGGCCAATTAACCATCAATTGTAAAGGAAAAAACATAGAAATTGATGCCGTACGTTTAATCAACGAAGAAATAGAAGGAATCATTAGTGACTTACAAATAGAAACAGAAACAAAAGAAAAAGTAGATGCCGTATTATTTAACCCAGAACTTCCAATCAAAAAGAAACGAATTGAAATTCGAAAAATGGGAAACAAAAACATCATAGAACGAAAATTTATGAAACTATTTTTAAAACTATTAGAATACGTAAATCAAGTATAAAACACTTGAAATTACAAAAAAAATATATTATAATAAACATGTTGTTTTATCAAAGACAAAAAGATAAGAGTAGTAAGAAAAAAGAATATGATAGAGAACAGATGGTTGGTGAAAATCTGGATATTTCCTTTCTGAACTTGCTTATCTTGTTCGATTAAGCGGCCCCAGCCGTTATCTGGAAAGAGCATAATAAAGTATTATGAAGTAAGGTGGTACCGCGGGAAAACTCGTCCTTACATCATGGTACTTTTTTAGGTAGGAGGAATTTTATGGAACGTATCATTGTAACCATCATCGTCTTTTTTGTTATCTATCTGCTGTATTATATTACAGTATTAAAAAACAAACAAAAAATGGAAAACTTTGAAAACAGCGGACAAGCAGCATTCATTATAAAAAAATACAAACTTGACCCAAAAAAAATAAACAAAAAACAATTTGCTCGTTCCATCGCACTTACCAATAGTTTTATTATTTCCATTACCTTTCTAATAACAGACTTAATAAAAAATTACATATTAAAACTATTAATAGGATTTATTATGCTGATTCCCCTTATTATTTTGGGATATCATTTTTTAGGACAAAAATACAAAAAGAAAGAAGTGAATAAACATGTATGACTTTAAAACAATAGAACAAAAATGGCAAAAATATTGGGAAGAACATCATACCTTTGAAGCAAAAAATAAAGATGAAAAAAAGAAATATTATATTTTAGTAGAATTTCCATACCCATCAGGAGCAGGACTTCATGTCGGACACGTAAGAAGCTATACTGCCTTAGACACATTAGCTAGAAAAAGAAGAATGCAAGGATATAATGTATTATTTCCAATGGGATGGGATGCCTTTGGAGCCCCAGCGGAACAATACGCCATCAAAAACCATATTCATCCAAGTGTAGCTGTCAAAGAAAACATCAAAACATTTAAAGGACAAATCAAAAGTCTAGGAATCTCTTACGATTGGAGTAGAGAATTTTCAACCACAGATCCAGAATATTACAAATGGACCCAATGGCAATTTTTAAAATTCTATGAACATGGACTTGCTTATAAAGACAAAAAAAACATCAATTGGTGTCCAAACTGTAAAACCGGACTTTCCAATGAAGACTCCAGTGGGGGAGTATGTGAACGCTGTGGATCAAAAGTAGTTCAAAAAGAAAAAGAACAATGGATGCTTCGCATGAGTGACTATGCAGAACAACTTTTAGAAGGACTAAACGATAACCAATTTGAAGAAAGAATTAAACTTGCTCAAATTAATTGGATTGGAAAAAGTACAGGAGCAGAAATTGATTTTAAAATCAAAAATAGTGAAGAAACATTAACCGTCTATACCACACGTCCAGACACCTTATATGGAGTTACATTCATGGTAGTTGCACCAGAACATCCAATTTTAGATAAAATGAAAGATCAAATTCATAACTTTGATGAAATTATCAAATATCGTGAAGAGTCAAGCATGAAAACCGAATTTGAAAGAACCGAATTAGTCAAAGAGAAAACAGGCGTAAAAATAGATGGAATCGAAGCGATCAATCCAGTAAGTGGAGAAAACATCCAAATTTGGGTGGGAGACTATGTAATGATGCATTATGGAACAGGAGCCATTATGGCCGTTCCAGCTCATGATGATCGAGATTATGAATTTGCAAAAAAATACCACATCCCAATCATTGAAGTAATAAAAGGTGGAAATATCGAAAAGGAAGCCTATACCAAAGATGGAGAAATGGTAAACTCTGGAGTATTAAATGGATTGACCAATAAAAAGGAATCAATTGAAAAAATGTTACAATATCTAGAAGAGAAAAAAATAGGAAAAAGAAAAACCAATTACAGACTTCAAGATTGGATATTCTCTCGTCAACGTTTTTGGGGAGAACCAATTCCAATGATTCATTGTAATACTTGTGGCTGGGTACCAGTAAGAGAAGAAGAACTTCCAGTAGTATTACCAGATGTTGCCCATTATGAACCAACAGAAGATGGAGAAAGTCCACTTGCGAAAATTACTGATTGGGTAAATGTTGCTTGTCCAAAATGTGGAGGCAATGCCAAAAGAGAAACCGATACGATGCCAAACTGGGCAGGGTCTAGTTGGTATTGGTTACGCTATATGGATGCTCATAATGAAAAAGAATTTGTTTCAAAAGAAGCACTAAATTATTGGGGAAAAGTAGACTGGTATAATGGAGGAATGGAACACGCAACAAGGCACTTATTGTATGCTAGATTTTGGAATCAATTTCTTTATAACATTGGATTAGTACCAAACAAAGAACCATTTGAACTTCGAACTGCTCATGGAATGATTTTAGGAGACAATGGAGAAAAAATGAGCAAATCAAAAGGAAACGTAATTAATCCAAATGACATTGTAGAAGAATTTGGAGCAGACGCTTTAAGAACCTATGAGATGTTTATTGGAGACTATGAAAAAGAAGCAGCTTGGAGTACCAATGGATTAAAAGGATGCAAGCGTTTCTTAGATCGTGTATGGAAAATAGGGGAATCATTAAATGAAAAAACAGGATATAGTTTAGAGACATTAACTCATCAAACTATTAAAAAAGTAACCAATGATATTGAGTTAATGAAATATAATACTGCTGTATCAGCTTTGATGATTTTATTAAATAACTATGAAAAATTAGAAACAATCACCAAAGACGATTATCGTATTTTCTTACACTTATTAAACCCAATTGCCCCTCATATGACAGAAGAATTAAATGAAATTTATCACTTAGGAAATCCATTTTGTGAATCAGATTGGCCAACTTATGAAGAAGCAAAAACAATTGATGATAACTATTGTATGATTGTTCAAGTGAATGGAAAAGTAAGAGGAAAAATAGAAGTAGCAACCAACACCTCAAAAGAAGAAATGGAACGTCTTGCTTTAGAAATTGAGAATGTCAAGAAAAATATTGATGGAAAAGAAATTGTAAAAATCATTACTGTTCCTAAAAAGCTAGTAAACATTGTAATAAAAGATTAGAATTTCATTTTGATTTAATTGGTTTAGATTGCTAAATAAAATTCTGCAGAAATAATATTATTTGGTAATAATTGTAAAATACATAAGATTATTACATTATAAGTTCATAAAATTTTTTATGATATTTAAAAATAAATGTATAATAACAAAAGCAAGAAATTTATAAATTTTCTTGCTTTTGTATACTATTAATTTTCACTAAGACTTTAATCAACCTTATTATTGTTACTGATATAATCAGTTAACTCATAACCTTTAAAATCACCAGCCCCAACAACAGAAATAACAATAACCTGTTTATCATCCTTACAACGCATCGTATAAATTACTTTTTCATAAAAATCAGAATCAAAACCATATGTATCCATTTCTTTTTCAGATAAAGTAGTCAAATCATGATTAATACAACTAGAATTTTGAATCTCAATCATTCTAGTAAACTTATCCGCTTGTAGCTTCATAAGGTTTGTTGCTTCCTCTTTCGTATAACGATGCTGACTCCTGTTTTTAGAACCCAAATATACAAAAATAACAGATAAAATAATACATATAGCAATTAAAATAATCTGATAAATCATTCCATACTTTTTAAAATGTTGCTTCACATTATTACTTCCTTTCCATAAACACATTATATCTTATTTCAAAAAAAAATACTAGTGTGCTATAATAGAAAAGAGGAATAACATGTATAAAATTAATTGCACATTTAGTATCATCTATATCATATTCATCATTGCTTCCATCATGACAAAACAGCCATACTATCCATTCGTTTATTTTTAGATTTAGATTATTAAATTACGGTTTTGTAACAAATCGTTTAAAAAAAAATATGTGTTATAATACTAGAAAGGAGGAATACAAATGGCAGGATACATAGAACCAATCAGATTCGCACTTTTATTTTTTCCCATAATCGCACTCATTTTCACACTTCCTTATATATTTCATCAATATCACAAATATGGATCTATTTTATTACTAAGAGTTTCCATTGTATATTCATTTATTTTATACCTAACCTGTATTTATTTCCTAGTCATTCTGCCACTTCCATCAATTGAATCTGTCAAAAAT
Source organism: uncultured Mycoplasmatota bacterium (assembly GCA_947365915.1). Classification (GTDB taxonomy): domain Bacteria; phylum Bacillota_I; class Bacilli_A; order RF39; family UBA660; genus MGBC102946. The sequence continues at coordinate 8,944 of CANAXT010000012.1, read as the reverse complement.
ATGACTACAGACTGGGTTCAACTCACCCCATTTCTATTTATAAAAGAATTCTTTTTATATAGTAGTTTCATTTGGAATGACCCAAGTACATATTTAGAAGTCTTAAAAGAACCATACTTTTATCAAGCCTTCTATAACATATTACTCACCATACCATTTGGAATCTACTTACGCTATTACTTTCAACTAAACTTTAAAAAAACATTTATTCTAACACTTCTATTAACCTTATTTTTTGAAGGAACACAACTATCTGGACTTTACGGAATATATCCTAGACCATACCGATTATTTGACATTGACGATATCTTTCTAAACACATTAGGAGGAATAATAGGGTATGGAATAACGCCATTATTTAGTCACTTTCTACCAGATAGAAAAACACTAGACCAAAAATCATACCAAAAAGGAAAAAGAGTTTCAATCTTAAGAAGAACCGTAGCAGCATGGATTGACTTCGTATTGATACTCATCATAACCATAATTTTAAATATGGTAAAACTTCATGACCCATTTTTACAATACCTCATATCTATTTTAATCATCTTTATGATCATACCAATGATTACAAAAGGAGCAACACCAGGGAAAAAATGCATGAATATCAAAATTGTAACAGAACAAGAAGAAGCACCAAAATGGTATCAATATTGGATCCGTTATGGAATACTGTATCTCTTTTTCTTGCCAGCCCCATTTTATCTATTATTACTACTCAGTCTAGGAGGGTACTTCATAATGACCTTTATAGGACTTTCACTCGTATTCCTAATCTGCTTTACACATGGCTTCATTTCAACAATAAGTAGAAAACCATTTTGGTACGAAAAATTGAGCCAAACCAAAAACAAAAGTACCATTATTATGGAGGAAGAAACATGAAAAATATTGTAGACCCATTATTAAAATGGTATGAAAAAAACAAAAGAGAACTCCCGTGGAGAAAAGATAAAGATCCATACCATATTTGGATTTCTGAAATTATGTTACAACAAACAAGAGTAGAAGCAGTTAAAATATATTATGAACGTTTCATGAAAGAAATTCCAGATATCACTTCATTAGCGCATATCGATGCAGATCAACTACTAAAACTATGGGAAGGACTGGGATACTATAGCAGAGCCAAAAACCTACAAGCATCAGCCAAAAAAATCGTAGAAGAAAAAGGCATCATGCCATCATCCTATCAAGAAATACTCAAATTACCAGGAATCGGAGAATATACAGCAGGAGCAATATCATCCATTGCCTTTAACGAAAAAGTACCAGCCATAGATGGAAATGTATTTAGAGTTATCATGCGCATTCAAAACTCAACAAGAAACATCAGTAAAACAAAAACCAAAAGAGAACTATTTAACGAACTATCTTTAATTATGCCAGACCAACCAGGAGATTTTAACCAAGCCTTAATGGAACTCGGAGCAACCATATGTGTTCCAAATGGAATGCCACATTGTAATATCTGTCCAATCAAAAAATACTGCAAAGCAAACCAAGAAAACACAATGTTGGAGTTACCAATAAAAGACACCAAAAAAGAAAAAAAGATAGAACATTATACTGTATTTATATTATTAAACTACCATACCGTTGCGATTCACAAAAGACCCAACCGAGGATTACTCGCATCCATGCATGAATTTCCAAATATAAAAGGGAACTTAAACAAAGAAGAAGCATTAAAATACTTAAAAAAAGAAGGATATCAAGTCCTTAGAATTTTAGAAACAGATTCATCGAAACACATTTTCACGCATAAAATTTGGTATATGACAAATTACATTATTTATGTAGAAGAAACCGATCAAAAAAATATTTGGGTAGATATAGACACATTAGAAACAGAGTATGCACTACCATCTGCATTTAAAACACAATTAAAACAACTAAAACAAGAAATTCGTTAGTTGCATCAAACTTCATATTGTGTTATCCTAATAAAAGGAAGGACTGAATTTATGAAAGTATTACTTTATACAGAAGGGTTAAAACAAATTGAAAAATCAGGTTTAGGAAAAGCAATCAAACATCAACTAAAAGCATTAGAAGAAAATAACATCGAACATACAACAGACCCAAATGATGATTATGATTTAGTGCACATCAATTTTTATGGACCAAATTCTTACGCCTTAGCCAAAAAAGCCAAAGAAGCAGGCAAAAAAGTAATTTATCATGCACATTCAACCGAAGAAGACTTTAAAAATTCCTTTATTTTTTCCAATCAAATGGCTCCAATTTTTAAATGGTGGATCACCAAATGTTATAATTTAGGAGATAAAATTGTTACACCAACCCCATATTCAAAAAGACTATTAGAAAGTTATGGAACCATTAACTCGCCGATTGTAGCTTTATCCAATGGAATTGATGTAGCATTCTTTGAAAAAAATGAAAAAAACGGGAAAGAATTTAGAGAATTTTATGGATACCAAGAGCATGAAAAAGTGATTGTAGGAATCGGTTTATATATAGAAAGAAAAGGAATCTTAGACTTTGTTGAACTAGCAAAAAGACTCCCACAATATAAATTTATTTGGTTTGGTTATAGTCCATTATCTGCTAGTCCGATCAAAATTAGAGAAGCCGTAAATACAGAATTACCAAACCTCCATTTTGCAGGTTATGTAGAACCAACTATGATTAGAAACGCCTTATCAGGAGCCGATCTATACTTATTTCCAACCCTAGAAGAAACAGAAGGTATTCCAATTATAGAAGCTTGTGCCTCTAAAATTCCAGCCATCATTCGTGATATTCCTGTATTTGAAGAATGGTTAGAAGATGGAAAAAATGTCTATAAAGCAAAAAACATAGATGAATTTGAAGAGAAAATCAAAGGAATATTAGAAGGAAAACTTCCATTATTAGTAGAAGAAGGATATAAAGTAGCCAAAGAAAGAGACTTAAAAATTATCGGAAAAAAACTAATTGATATTTATAAAAGTGTATTAGAGGAAACTGACGAATAGTCGGTTTTTATATGGACATTTATATTATATATTCTATAAGAATCGTTATTTTATATTAAAATAAACGAAGTAATTTGAAAGGAGATATGTAATGATATATATAACTGGAGATAAACATGCCAATTTTATGGAAGTATTTTATTTTTGTTACACAAATGAGACAACAGTAGAGGATATATTAATAGTACTTGGTGATTCTGGAATTAATTACTATGCTAACGAAAAGGATAATAATTTAAAAAACAACTTGAAAGAGTATCCAATAACATTTTTCTGCATACATGGTAACCATGAAGAAAGACCAGAAAATATCAATACATATAAAACCAAAAAATTTCATAATGGAATTGTATATTATGAAGAGGAATATCCAAATATTTTGTTTGCTAAAGATGGAGAAATATATGATTTTAATAATCATAAAGTTCTTGTAATCGGTGGAGCTTATAGTGTTGATAAATATTTTAGATTAGAAAGAGGACATAACTGGTATGAAAGTGAGCAACCAAATGATGAAACAAAGAAAAAAGTTATAAACGTACTAAAAAATAGAAGTAATCAAATTGATGTAATACTATCCCATACATGTCCATATAAATATTTACCAAGAGAAATGTTTTTAGAAGGAATCGATCAGAGTACAGTAGATAATTCCACAGAATACTTTTTAGATGAAATTGAGGAAAATACAAATTACAATATATGGTATTGTGATCATTATCATACTGATAACAAAATAGATAAATTGGTATTTATGTTTCATAAAATAGAGGAATTCAAATAAAATATCTAAAATAAAAAAATAGACTTACGTCTATTCCTCTAAATGATCAATTGCGTATTGTGCCTCAGAAGCAGTAAAACCTTCTCCATATTCAGAAATCAATTGTTGATAAATTCTACTTTTTGACATATTGAGATTTTTTTGATAACTTTTTGCTTTTTCTAACGCATTAAGATTATAATCTGCTACCAAATGATCAATTGCATATTGTGCTTCTTCAGCAGTAAAACCTTCTCCATATTCTGAAGTTAATTGTTTATAAAGTTTGCTTTTTGACATATGTAAATTTCTAGAATAAGACTCTGCTTTTTTCAAAGCATTTTTTTGTCCCATAGTAGGCTCTTTTCCTAAAGAATATACAATTCGAATTGAATCTTTTTCATAGATAACTTTATCAGCTTCTACACTTTGACTAATAAATCCACCAACAGGTACTGTTTCAGAATACAAATCTGTAAAAGAACAAACAATACCATTCTCATTACACCAAGTTTCAATATCCGCTTTCGCCATAGCGCTAAAATCAATTACAGTGATTTTTTTTCGATTATCTTGTACAGGTTTTTTATCATCTTTAATATTTAGACTATTGTTGTTATTTGATTGTGGCTCATCAGATTCCTTTGTACCTCCAAAAATGCAACCAATTAGAATTAAAACAGCAAATACAATTACAATAATAATCCAAATAGGCATTCCTTGCTTTGCCCCACATTTAGTACATACCTTTGCTTTTTGATCAATTACTTCATTACACTTTTTGCAAATCTTCTATTTTCCTTGATTTTCATTCATTATAAATAACTCCTTCCAATCTCATTCTATATGAAAAAATCTTTTTTGTAAATAGTGTGAAAATTTTATGAAAAATTAAAAAAATGAATATTTTGTTGAATTACTTAAGAAAAATAAGAAAATAGGATTTCGTACATTGACAGTGTATTTACGAGAAGTATAAAAATTAAAAGTTGTTTATTAAATGTTTTAATATCAATTGATTATTGGACATTTTTTCCTTTTGTTGTAATATAATACCAATTTTAAAGGGGGGACACAATATGCAAGACTTAAGAAACAACCTTCCAGCACTCTATGACTTTTATATTGTAGCCAAAGAAAAAAACTATTCCAAAGCAGGAGAAAAAACTTTGTATCTCACTCCAGCCTAGGAAGAAACGTAAGAAGCCTAGAAGAAACCCTAAACACAAAACTAGTGGTGATTTAATGAGCAAAGAATCAAATGAGAAATTAGTGGACGAAATAGACAAATACAGCAAAGATGAAGAAATCGTAGGATTATTTATGGAACTTCCAAAAAAAGTATTAGAACAAAATACTTACATAGAAGAAGCTAGATTGAATGGAATCAAACAAGGAACCTTCCAAGAAAAAATAGAAACTGTAAAAGATATGTTTCATAAAGGATTTGATATAGAAATTATTATGGAAATTACAGGATTACCAAAAGAACAAGTGGAACAAATAGAAAAAGATCTTAGCGAAAAACTAGGATTTTTTTTGATCACTTCATTCCAATATCTCAAAAGTTGTTTCATTTAAAAATGAATAATCAGTATAAAAACGTAACTGCCTTGATAAACGAAACAAAGACTCATCTTTTCCTTTACACTCTAACATAATATCAATATCCGTTTGATACGGTTTTAAAATCTCTAAAAAAGAAATAAACTGTTTTACATCAATAGTAACACTATGAGACCGTTTTTCCTTTCTACTTTTAGGAGAAGAAAAATGCATTTTGACAGGAAGACCACTATCTTCCCAAGTCTTTAAAATCCGTGGAAGTAATACATGAATATCATCATTTCCAGGATTACAACGATAATGATGAAAATCCAAAACCATAGGAATTCCTAACATTTCACACAAAGATAACGTCTCATTAACAGTAAACGTTTTATCATCATTTTCCAATAAAATCATATCTTGAATATGAGAAGGTAACAACCGAAAATGAGAAACAAACCGCTTTAAAGCATCATCCTTATTTGGAGCACTACTTCCAACATGAAGAATGACTTTTCCCTTTATCCCCATAGCTTTGTATAACTCATATTGAAAAGTTAACATCTGAACACTTTGATCAAAAACAGACTCATGAATACTATTTAAAACACAAAACTGATCTGGATGAGAATCAATGCGCATTTGATTTTCTTTAATATAACGACCAATCTTTTCCCACATTTCTAAATAAGGAGTAATATAATCAAAAGAAACTTCCTGATGCGTAGCCAAAGGAATTAAATTATGACTAAAACGAAAAAAAGAAATATGATTTAAAACATTATATTGAAGAATCAAAAACAAATGCTCTAAATTTTTTTTAATAATAGAATCTAACCTTAAAAGCCGTTCACTTTCACTTAACTTTTGATAATGAGTATAAGTAATAGTATGATTATAACTTATTTTATCTAATGTTTTACAAATTGCCACATAACCAAGTCGAATTCGCATAATATCACCATTTTTAATATGAAACAAAAAAACATTCTAATACAAAAATAAAACTCATAAAATAAAATAGGTGAGAAAATGAGTCCAGAAACAATAAGAAAAGAAATGAAATTAAAAAAAAGCAAAACAAAACAACCAAAAAAAACAAAAAACTTCATATGGATAAGACTAATGATAACTACAATTTTAACCCTTGCCATATTCATTGGAATCAAACAGTCAAAAACATTTAAAAAAGAATTCTACAAACAAGTCTATGAAACGAACTTTTCCTTTGCTTACATTAATAATGTTTATAAAAACCTATTTGGAAATCCAATTCCCTTTCAAGAACTTGTAAAGACACCCGTTCAAGCAACATTCAAAGAAAAACTAACATATAAACAAAAAGAAAACTACAAAGAAGGTGTCAAATTAACCGTAGAAGACCATTACTTAGTACCAATCAAAAACAGTGGATTAGTTGTTTTTATTGGCGAAAAAGAAGGATATGGAAAAACAGTGATCATTCAACAAATGAATGGAATTGATTTATGGTATGGAGGATTAAAAGAAATAAACGTAAAACTATATGACTATGTAGAAGAAGGAAGCTTACTTGGAGAAACAGAAAACCAAAACTTATTTTTAGTCTTCAAAAAAGAAGGAACTGTACTTGATTATAAAGAATATTTGTCGTAAAACCAAAATACATCCTTTTTTTTATGTAACTGCATTTATCGCATTAATCACTGGAAACTTTAAAGACTTTAGTGTATTTATGAGTCTTTTAATCGTACATGAATGTGGACATATCCTAACAGGACTACGATTAAAATGGAATATAGAATCTGTCTGGATTTTTCCTTTTGGAGCACTGACCATATTTAAAGACCACTTAAATAAACCAATCAAAGAAGAATTACTTATTGTATTCATGGGACCATTATTTCAAATGCTCTTTTATCTGTTTCTCCTACCATATCAAATTCCCAACTTAGAGAACTATCATTATGGATTACTCCTTTTTAACTTACTTCCCATTATTCCATTAGATGGATCCAAAATACTTGTATTAATATATCAAAGATTTTTTTCCTATTTTAGTAGTCAATTCTTTTTAACGTTAATTTCAATCTATACACTAATCATGTTGTTCCTTATGAGTACACATACCCTAATTTTATATTTCATTATCATCATATTAATCAGTAAAACCATAACCGAATTTAAAAAACGACATATCTTATTTTCAAAATTTATTTTAGAAAGAATTTTATATACCTTTTCCTTTCCAAAAAGAAAAATAATCAAAGGAAACAAGATCAAAAAAATGAAACGAGATACCAAACATCTATTTTATATTAATAAAAACTATATTACAGAACGTGTTTACTTACAAAAAGTATTTGACTTTAAAGGAAAGAAGTGGTAAAATGAATAACTGTGTAGAGCCTCACTCTACAACCGCACCGAAAAGGTTAGAAACATATTTTATGTACCTTAAAGGCGAGTCTTAGAAATGATAGGAGGTTAAAAAATGAAAGCAGTAATTGAAACTGGTGGAAAACAATACTATGTAGAAGAAGGAACTGTACTTTATATTGAAAAACTAAATGAAGAAGCAGGAACTAAAATTAAATTCGATAAAGTACTAATGGTTAATGGTGTTGTTGGGCATCCTTATTTAGAAAATGCCGAAGTGACTGGTGAAATTTTAAAACATGGTAAAAGTAAAAAAATCAAAGTATTTAAATATAATGCCAAGAAAAACTACCATAAAACACAAGGACACCGTCAACCATATACAAAAGTAGAAATCAAATCAATTAAAACAAAATAATTATGATTAGAGTTCAAGTATTAAAAAACAAAATTAAAGTAAGTGGTCACTCTGGATATGAAGAAAATGGCAAAGATATTGTTTGTGCAGCAGTATCGAGTATCGTAACAACTTCAGTGAACGCCATTATCAGATTAGAACCATCTACAATTACATTTGAAGAGTCAGACGGATTTGTAGAAATTAATATCATAACAGAAAGTAAAACAACCAACACTTTAATTTTAAATATGGTAGATCTATTAAAAGATTTAGAAAAAAAATATTCTAAATATATTAAAATTACATAATAGAGGAGGTGTAATGGATGGAAAAATTAATGCAATTAAATATTCAACTTTTCGCACATAAAAAAGGTCAAGGTTCCACAAAAAACGGACGTGATTCTATATCAAAAAGATTGGGAGCAAAAGCTGCTGATGGAGAATTTGTAACAGGAGGTTCTATTCTTTATCGTCAAAGAGGAACAAAAATCTATCCTGGAAACAATGTAGGAATTGGTAGTGATGATACTGTATATGCAAAAATAGATGGATATGTAAAATTTGAACGTGTTGGAAGAGACAAAAAACAAGTTAGCGTTTACCCAACAAGAGAAGAATCAAAATAGGAATGATTCAGTTATAGAAAGTAAGGAAATTGGAGAAATTTCCTTTTTTTGATATTTTTTGAAGGTGTCTACCATACTTACGCGGTATATTATTAGTGAGGAGATATCTCGTTGACAAAAGTAAAACACTCTTGTATAATAGAGATATAATCATTTCTCTAGGAAGGAAGATGAAATGACCCAAAAAATCTACGGTTTAAAATCAGATCTAAATTTCAAAAACGTATTTGGAAGAAAAAGAAATCTTATAATGTTTTTATCTGATA
>CANAXT010000011.1 GCA_947365915.1 uncultured Mycoplasmatota bacterium | reverse complement strand
TCTTTGAAATTATATATTAGCTATAAACAACTTACACACTTTTCTTGACAAACCCAATTGTGCTGTTTTTGTTTGAATATTTTATTTAAGTCACATAAAAAGCCCTTTATTTAACTTATTTTTAAACTTATCAATCTTATCAATCGTTGTTAAATCTGGCATCTCTAATCCGATAGATTTAACTATTTGCTCTATTTCTTTTTCTGGAGTGCTTATTAAGCATGTTCCATTTTTATCGCTACATGCTTTAAGCCCGTTTAATGCTTCTTTTATTTTTTCAGCAGTTATACCTTGTTCCCAACCATCCACATTTAATGTACTTTTATTCTCATATTTTAATATTTTGTATTGGATTATTCTTATTATTGTAAGAGCTATAAAACATATTAGAAAGTGTGCTTTTATATGTTCTTCTGTCCAGACATAAATCGGTCTTCCTTCTAAATCACTTTTAATAATTCTAAATGAATATTCTATTCTTGATAAACCATGATACCTATTTATTAATTCTTTGTCATCTTCATCTATCTCTGAAGTAACTATTGAATAAAATCCCATAGTCTCTTTATATTTCTCTAATTTTTCTTCTAAGAAAACAATTACTTTTTCGGGATGAATTACTTCTCCAGTTTCTTTATCTATATCAACCGTTTTTATGTATTGTTGTGATTTTTTTTCTTTGTCTTTTAATTTATCAGGATGTTCTTTACATGCTTCTAAATATTCTATAAATTTTTGATTTTGGTGTACTTCTTTTTCATAATGTTTCTTACTCCAATAAATAATTTCTTTTTCTTTGATTTTCTTTTTAGATTTTGTTCCATCTTCGTTTTTATATGTAAGTTCTATTTCGTTTATTCTAGATTTATATTTAAATACGACCTCTCCAAATGCATTTCTTATTTCAGTATAATTATCATTATCTAATGCCCATGAACCCATTTTTTTCCAACTCTTTTTAACGCTTTTACTTACTATATAACCATTATTTTTACTCACTATTAAATATTTGTTTTCTTGGGTATTCATCCCATTATCAGCGACTACTACAATTCTTCCTAAATCCATTTCATCCACATCAGTTTCTAATACATTTTTAAATGTAGTTTTATCTTGTGTGTTTCCTAGAAACAACTTATGGGAAACTGGTATACCATTATGATCTATAAACAGCCCCATTTGAACGATAGGTTCTTTTTTTCCTTCTTTCGATACACCTTTCTTTTTAAATTCTTTCTTTGCTATGATAGGTTGTCCTTTATCATCTTTTATAATTTCATTATTTTCATCCAGTTCATAAACATCATTATCACCATACATTGTTTCGAAGTAATAGTTGGTCACATCATAATAAGTAAGATTGGTGACTCTTCCGATAGATGAATTTTTGATTTTAGTATTCATTCTATTTTGTATTTGTTTTGAATATTTATCTAAGATATCTAAACATCTATAAACCTCTTTTATTTCTTTGGAACTTACTATAGAAAATAGGTACTTATTTCTATTTTCAAAGGTTTTCTTTTTACTTTGAGGTTCTAGTATTCTTCCAAATACTAACATTTTTACTAATCCATTTAAATCGTGTTCAATTTTCGAATTAGATTTAATTTGATTTAAAATTTGATTTATACCAAGGCCATTATAAACGCTTTGTAAGAACAAGAAACCTATATTTTTCAAATCAATATAATTTTGTCCGTTATCTATTTGAAAGGTATTCTTAGTAGGTAAATTAGAATAATAAGTTATTCCATCAAAATCAATTTCACCATTTTTAAATTTTTCTCTAAATCTTTTCAAAAAATCAGGTTTACCATCATCAAATTTAGAAAGAGGCCCAAGGTTTTTCAACACAAACTTTTTTTGTCTACCAATGTCTTTTACATATCTAGATTCAGCAAGTCTTAGATAAGGTTTACCGTTATTTTTAACACATTCAATATGTGGCACACAATCAGCTCCTAACATAGTATGTATCTTATGTAAATAATATATCATAAATAAATTCAAAAGAAAAGCCTAATTTCAATAAAAATTAAACTTTTTTGATTTTGTTAACTGTCAAACTCGGGAATTATAAAAAACAAAAATTTTAGTTATAATTACATTTATACCGTAAAGTAAAAAAATTAACTTGTACATAAAAAGTATCTTGTGTTATAATTCTTTATAGAATAGGAGAAGTATAAATGAATACAGAAATTATAATGGATGGGGAAAAAATTGCATTAATACCAAATTTATTAGAAGAGGAAATGGATGATACCTTATTGTATGAAGATGAGGAAACAAGAAATCTATCAGACGAATTAGAAAAAACTAAAGAATTGATAGGTAAAAACAATGAATAATAGAGCAAGAGAAATGGATAATTTTTTAAAATGGTTTGCCAAATTATACGATCAAAATCCAAATTATCCAATTCGGACAAATATGTTATATAGTTATTTATCAACATATGGACTTACTGAGGCAGAATTGCAAGATAGAAATATTGAAGAAAATTTTGAAAGATGGAAAAATCATTACAAAAATGATCCAAATCTTCATGTTTTTTATACAGAAGAACAATCAAAATTTTTACAATTCCAAAGTTATGCAGAGGAAGGCTCTCATCATATAAAATTATATCTTTCCTTCCCCAAGGAACATATGGAAACTGCTGTAAATACGATATTTTCTTATATTACCTCACAAAATATGAAAACCTTTTCTAAGGTTGCCAATAAATTACGTTCCGATTCTATAGTACTCCGTATGACAAATATGGATGATGCTATAAAAATAATTAATTATGTCAATAATGCTCCCAGCTTAAATAGGTATGCAAAACCAATAAATCCATTTTTATTACAAGTAGGGAAAGTTGGAGTAGCTTATGACCATTATATTAGTTATAATGAAACATTAACTTTATTATTAGAACAGTATTTTCGACAATGTCGCCAAGATAATAACTTAAAAAAAGTTTCTAAAAAACATTTTTCGAATTATGTGAAGCATTATCATACGAATGTTTTTAGGAACCCTGATCAATTGCGTCAATTTGTCAAATTACCAAAAGTAGAAAAATCAATATTTAGGTTTCAAAGTATCGGTGCAGCTATGACTAATTATGATAACGTAATTCAGTTAATTAGTATGTCCCTAAATGAAAAAATGTCAATGCAACAATTTATAGAATTTCATAAAGAAGCTTCTGATGTTACAAAGAATAACCAAATGGCTGATTATTATAATTCCTTTTTACAAAATGCTTACCATATTAGTAGTTTAGAACAAAATGATAGTGAAACGGAAAGAAAAATACTAAATGAGTATATTGAATTGGCAATCCAAAAATATGGGGAACATATGGTTAGTCAATATCTAGAAAAATATGTATCTGGACATAATAATGTTATTACAAGAGAATGTGATTTTAGAAAAAAATTTGCCACTTATCTTTCTCCAGAAAAAGTTTTACAATTAACTAATTATGATATAAAAAAATATGTTCAAAACTATATTCAAGAAAAAAAACAATGTGAAACCACTTTTGTACCTGATGATAAATTATATAATTTAGTATTAAATGCCTGTCAAGCTACCTATCAAAAATATGGATATGCACAATTAAAGAAAGCAATAGAAATGGGTTGTTCAGGAGCATACAATTATTTCACAAATGGAAATGAAAAATATAGAAATCAATTGCAACAGTTATTGCCAGCACAAGAGTTTATGAAATATTGTGAACAAATAGTAAGAATACATGCCAATAGTAGTACAATGAAAGGTGAGTTTGTTGAATGTTGTACCGCAACAATAGAACAAATGGTACATGATAAATATAATGCAATCGATAAAAAAGCAGTTATGTAAAGAAAGTTTAATAAATTTTCTTTTTTTAATAGTTATGTATTAGATTGTTGTGGGTGAGGTTGAAATTACAAACAAAATATATGTTGAAAAATCTAAGCATTTTATCACTATCCGCAATAATCTAGTACAGAGCTTTTTTTATTAATTTTTAGTATAAGAAAAAATTAAAAATAAATCGTTTTTTTTTAACATACAATAAACTAGGTGAAAACAATGACAAAATATAAATATGGAATATTAATATTATTTCTACTTTGCTTATGTAGTTATAGCTTTGTAAGCGCCAAAGAAAACACAAAAGTATTAAAAAACAAAATTATCTATATTGATCCAGGACATGGAGGAGCCGATCCAGGCGCATTATATAAAAAAATAGAAGAACAAGAAATCAACCTCAAAATAGCGCTCAAATTAAAACAAAAACTAGAAACTATGGGTTCAACAGTCTACCTAACGAGATATGGAGACTATGACTTATCAGTCCCATATGCAGTCAATAGAAAGAGAAGTGACCTATCTAGAAGAGCAAATATCATCAATCGTTCCTTGTGCCATATGTATGTATCTATCCACTTAAATGCAGAAACATCAAGTAGCTGGCATGGAGCCGAAGCTTACTATGATGATATCAACCCAGAAAACGAAAAAATCGCCAAAATCATGCAAGAAGAATTCAAAAAAAACCTTTCATCAAATCGAACATACAAAGAAACAAGTACCATGTACTTACACAAACGAATCACCCGTCCAGGACTATTAGTAGAAGTTGGATTCTTAAGCAACCCAAATGACCGATATATGCTAACACAAGACACCTATCAAGACAAAGTAGCTACAACAATCATGAATGGAATGATCAAATACTTTTCAAAAAAACCATAAAAATACCACAAAAAAAACATATTTATTTCATAAATATTATGATATAATGATTAACAGGTGGTAATATGGGCGGCAAAATATTCAAAACCTTAGATGAACAAATAGAAATTTTAAAATCAAAAGGACTCATTGTAGATGATATCGAAGAAGCAAAAGAAATATTATTTCGTGAAAACTATTTCTTTATTAGTGGATATCGTCATCTATTTATGAGATCTATCAAAGAAAACCGTTTTATAGAAGGCACAACATTTGATGAACTATATGCCATGTTTTTATTCGACCGAAAAATCAGAAATATTATGTTTAAATATTTATTAATGGTTGAAAATAATATTAAATCCATCATTAGTTATACACTTTCTAAAAAATATGGATTTAAAGAAAAAGACTACTTAGACCCTAAAAACTTTACACAAGATACATTAAAAACAAGACAAGTACACGATGTATTAAATAAAATGAAACGTCAAATCAGACTAAACGGAAAACAACATGCAGCAACCATGCACTATCTAAGCAATTATGGATATATTCCAATGTGGATTTTAGTAAAAGTATTATCTTTTGGAATTGTTTCAGAACTATATTGCATACTAAAAATAGAAGACCAACAAATCATTGCTGATACATATGATGTGAATGTAGAATCGCTAACGATTTATCTATCGTTACTATCAAACTTTAGAAACTTATGTGCTCATGAAGATATCTTATATGATCATAGAACTCAAAGAATGATACCAGATAATAAATACCATCAAATATTAGAAATAGAACAAACAAATGGAGAATATAGTTTTGGGAAAAATGATTTATATGCACTGATAATCATAATGAAACAAATGCTAAGAGAAGAAGAATTTAGAGAACTCATTTATGAATTGGGATATGAAATTGATGTATTAGATGGAAAAGTAGACGTAGTACCATTAAATGCAATATTAAATAAAATTGGCTTTCCAGATAATTGGAGAGATATTGTTGATATAGATTAGGAGGCAATATGAAACAAAAAATAACGTATATCATAACTATTATATTATCTATATTTGTAGGAGTAGCAGGAACAATTGCTACCATTCACTTTTTCCCACTCTCAAGTGAAGTAAAAGAAAAAACAGTAAAAAGTGTTTCTATCACAGAAACCAATTCTATTAAAGAAGCTGTTTCTAAAATATACAATGCTGTAGTCGTAGTAGAATCCTATAAAAATGGAAGACAAACAGGAAGCGGAAGTGGATTTGTATATAAAAAAGATGATAAACAAGGATATGTAATTACCAATCATCATGTAATCGAAGGCGCAACCGAAGTAAAAGTAGTAAACATGGATGGACAAACCATCGAAGCAAAAGTGCTTGGAAGCGACGAATATGCAGATATTGCAGTTTTATCTATGAAAGTAGAAGGGGTCATGGCAGTAGCTGAAATTGGAACCAGTAGTGAATTAGAACTAGGGGATACATTATTTACAGTAGGAACACCAGTAGATGACGCTTACCGTGGGACCGTAACCAAAGGAATTTTATCAGGAAAAGAAAGAACTGTATCCGTGAGTTTAAACTCTGGAAATGGAAGTTACGTTATGTCAGTATTACAAACAGATGCAGCAATCAATCCAGGAAATAGTGGAGGACCACTTGTGAACATCAATGGAGAAGTAATTGGAGTAAACTCCCTAAAACTAGTAGAAGATGAAATTGAAGGAATGGGATTCGCAATTCCAATCGAATTAGTAATGGTATCTGTAGAAAAACTAGAAAAAGGCGAAAAAATAGAACGACCAGTAGTAGGTGTGAGTTTATTAGACGTTGATAACACATATGCATTGTACATGAACCGAATTAATTTAGATAAAAACGTAACATATGGTGCTGTCATTGTCAATGTAGAACCAAACTCAGTAGCAGAAAAAGGTGGACTAAAAGCAGGAGATGTAGTAACAGAAATTAATGGCGAAAAAATAGAAGATGTTGCCCATTTTAGATATAACCTTTATAAATATAACATCGGAGATAAAATTAAAGTAACTTACAATCGAGATGGAAAAAAAGGAGAAGCAACATTAACACTAGATCAAAAAGCTGAATAAGCTTTTTTTTCTATCTTAAAACAAATAACCAAATGGTTACAAAACGACAAAGTTTGATATAGAAAAGGTATACTATCAGTATAGTAAAGGATTGATTAGAATGGAAAAAGTAACAAATAGTAAACTTGGGGGGGGGGCATAAAAATCAAGGTTTTACTTTGATAGAGTTGCTTGCAGTAATAATCATTATAGGAGTGATTGCGTTAATTGTGTCTCCTATCATATTAAATGTAGTTGGTAAGTCTAAAAGGGCCGCTTTTGAGAGAAGTATCGATGGAATCATAGAAGCAGTGCGTATTGATTTATCAGATGATGATTTTTTGACACCTCGAGAATATTTTTATGAGGGATCAGAATTAAGTTTATTAACGGTGAATGATAAAAAACGGGATGAGATCGTAAAGATAAGCGGAAGAATAAACGGAAATGGATTCATCTATGTAGATGGTGATGGAAACATCATAATTAATAATATTTGTAATAAAGAATATTGTGCGAATGGAAAAGAAGAAGAAATAGAAATTAGTAAGAATCCGACAGGAGAAGTACCAGATTTAAATAAAGAAGATCCAGTGATTAGTTTAAATGGAGATAGTACGATTTATGTAGAATTGAATGGTGTATATAAAGAGCTTGGAGCAATAGCTAGAACAAAAGCAGGAGATGTTTTAGAGTATACGACTGAGATACATAAAAATAATGAAGTTGTGACTAGTATAGATACTTCAGTAGAAGGAACCTATATCATTATTTATAGGACTAGTAATAATGAGAAGACAGTGTCTGTAGAACGGGAGGTCGCAATATTAAATATGGTTCCTGTAATTACAATGACAGAATCAAATGAAACATATGAACAAGGAAAAGAAGTGTTGATTACAGTCAGTGGAGTAAGGCCAAATAAGGTAACAGGATTTAGTTATGAGATTAAGAAAGATGGAGAATCGATTGAGAAAGAAAGTGTATTAGGGTTAACAAAAACATTAACATTAAATGAAACAGGAATCTATGAAGTAATGATAAGTGTAACTGATAACAAAAATCATACTAATACATTAAGTAAGACATATAAGATAGATAAAGAAGGACCAGTAATAGTATTTGAACCAGAGACAGTGAATTTAGAATCAGAAGAAGTAAGTGGATATGATCTATTTACAGGAGTAACAGTAACAGATAATGTAGATGGAGTAATTGAGAATAGTAAAATTAAAACTTCAGGAACATTAGAGAAAATACCAGGAATATATAAAGTAACATATACAGTAAGTGATAGTTTAGGAAATACAAGTAGTAAAGAACGAACATTTGTAGTAACAGATACAACAAAGCCAGAGATTACGATTAGTCCAAATGAAGAAAGTAGTTTTGTAAAAAGTAAGATTGTAACAATCACAGCAACAGATAATATAAAAGTAAATTCTATCAAATATGTAGTGATTAAAGATAATGTAAGAGGAGAAGAACAAACGATAAGCACAGGAGAAAAAGTAACATTAAATGAAGGAACGGGAAACTACGAAATAGAAGTGACAGCAGTAGATTCTAGTAATAATAGTAAAACAGTAACAAGTGGAATCTATAAAATAGATCAAACCAAACCAACAATCAATGTACCAGAAAATACAGTATTAAAAATAACAGAAGTAACTTCATACAATTTATCAACAGGAATAACAGTAAGTGACAATAGTGGAATAGGACCTACAGTAGAAACAACAGGAAGTTTAACAGCAACACTAGGAGAGCAAACAGTTACGTATAAAGCGATAGACCAAGCAGGAAATGAAGAAAGTGTTGTTCGGAAGTTCACAGTAGTAGAAGCAGAAGGACCAATATTAAATTTTAGTAATGCAGGAAGTAATGTATGGACAAAAGCTCAAACCATAAAAGCAACGGCAACAGACAACAGTAATTTAAAAACATTTACTTATGAAGTGATTAAGAATAATGTATCAAAAGGAGTAAGTAATGTAAGTGTAAGCGGAAAAAGTGCAGAAGTAGACATTCCTTTAAATGAAAGTGGAACATACGTAATCAAATTAAATGGAAGTGATGAATACGGAAATCCGAGCACACTCACAAGTGGAGAATATAAAATCGATGTAGATGAACCAGTGGTAGGAAGTGTGACCCCAAGTGGAACAATGGGAAGTAATGGTTGGTATACAAGTAATGTAACATTTAGTATAACAAATGGGTCAGATACCTTATCAGGACATAAGAGTACGACAGTATCACCAACAAGTTTAACAGGTAATACGACGGGAACTAGTGTCACAGTAACGACTACAGATAATGCTGGCAATATGAAAAGTAAAACGTTTGGACCATACAAGATAGATAAAACAAAGCCTGAATTTACAGTAAAAAGTACAGGGAGTACAACAATAAATAAAGGAGCAAGTAATGCAATTCAAAGTACCTATTTTAACAGTCCAACATGGAGTATAAGTGGAACGGGAAGTATAGTATGTAAGAATGGCTCAACAACAGTTACAAACACAAGTAGCTTAGCAGTAGGAACGCATACGATAACGTGTACAGCAACAGGCCAGAACGGATTAATAACTTCAGCAACTAAAACAATAATTATAAAAGCACCAGTAGCAGACACAACAGGAGCGAATAAGCCAACACTTTCAAATGGATTAATACCAATCAAATGGAATGGAAGTAGTTGGATAAAAGCAGACACCAATAATTTAAGTGATGAAAATCAATGGTATGATTATAGTAAACAAATGTGGGCAAATGCAGCGTCAGTAACAAGTGGTTACAGAAATGTGTCAGTTGGTACAGTGATTCCAGAGAGTGCAATAAATGCGTACTTTGTATGGATTCCTCGATATGAATATCAGTATACAAGTTTGGGAACTAGTTATGCAGGAGGAAATCAGACAACACCAGGAGAAATCAAAATAAATTTTGTAGCAAAAAGTAAAACCAGTCCAAGCACAAATTATAAAATCCATCCAGCATTTACATTTGGAGGAACAGAGTTATCAGGAATATGGGTAGGGAAATTTGAAACAAGTGCATCGCCTGGCAGTATATGCTATACAACTCCTAATGAAAGTAATTGTAATAATATAAATCAAACTCCATATATAAAGCCAAATGTAAATTCAATAATTTATCAGACGGTAAGTAATCAGTTTGCAACAGCGCAGAAATTTAGTGCGTCAGGAAATAGTTACGGAATAAGTACAAGTGCAGATGCGCATATGATGAAGAATAGTGAATGGGGAGCGGTAGCATATCTATCACAAAGTAAATATGGAAAATATGGAAATAGTAGTTATACAGGTACGAACAAAGAAGTATATATCAATAATAATAGAGAATATCAGACAGGCTGTAGTGGAGGATCACCAAATGCAGAAATTTCATCATCATGTACAAATGCATATAATGTAAGTCCAGGAGGAACAGGCGCAAGTACAAGTGGAACAATATATGGAGTATATGACATGAATGGAGGCTCTTGGGAATATGTAATGGGAGTGTACAATCAATTTATAGGAAAATCTGGATTTAGTAGTATGCCAACCGAAAAGTATTATGATAATTATACTAATAGTAGAGTAGCAACCGCATGCAATTCGGGTGTATGTTATGGGCATGCATTAAGTGAGACAAGTGGATGGTATTCTGATTATGATAGCTTTATTAACTCTACTACTCCATGGCTTCTTCGAGGAAGAAGCTGTAGTGACACAATCTATGCAGGTGTATTTAGTTTTGAAAGCAATTATGGTGGAATCGCATCCAATAGGATTTCTTTCCGAGTAGTCCTCCTAGATTAAAAAAGGAATCAACAAACAGATTCCTTTTTTCTATACCAAAAAATAAAACAATTTTTTTAAATAAATTCATACAATTTATTTAAAAAATTATTACTTTTTTCCTTGTAAAAATAACCACTTTATATTATAATAAGTGCAGTTTGGAGGTAGTAGTATGATTGAAATACAAGACTTAACATATAAATATGAAAAAACAAACCAAAATGAACTATTTCATAAACTATCTCTTACCCTAAAAAAAGGAAGTTTTACAACAATAGTAGGACCCATAGGAAGCGGAAAAACAACACTCATAAAAATACTACTCGGTCAAATAAAAGTAGACGCCAAAATCACAATAGATAATATCCCAGTCACAGAAAAAAACATAGAACAAATTCAACAAAAAATCGGACTTGTTTCTCAATTTCCAAACGAATTTTATGAACTACCAAACACCCAAACAATTGCTGGTCAATTAGAAATAGAATACTTATTAAAATCGGATACAAAACATCTAAGCAGCGGAGAAAAACAACTCCTATCCTTTTTAGAAGTACTGGAAAATAAACCACAAATCATCATTTTAGATGAAGCCTTCACACTAATAGATGAACAAAAAAAGAAACAAATATTTAATATATTAAAACAATTAAACAAACAAGGAATCACAATTATAAACTTCACAAACGACTTAGAAGAAAGCCTATATGGAAACGATATCATACTATTACAAAACGGAACAATCATACTAAACGGACCAAAAGAACAAATATTAAAAGAAGAAAAAACATTAAAAAAAGCAGGACTAGAACTTCCATTCTTAGCCGACCTAAGCATTCGATTAATGTATTATGGAGTACTAGATCATATAATTTTAGACATGGATGAGATGGTGAATACAATATGGAAATAAAATATAGTGGAGTCTATTATACCTATAGAGAAAATACATCACTAGAAAAAATCGCATTAGACAATATCACACTAAACATAAAACAAGGACAAATTAATGGAATCATTGGAACAAATGGAAGCGGGAAAACAACATTCCTAGAACTCATGGATGCCTTATTACTTCCAACCATGGGAACCATACAATTAGGAGAACACAAAATAGAACAAAAAAAGAAACTAAAAAACGATGTTCGTTTTGAAATAGGATACGTATTTGGAAACCCACAAGAACAATTCTTTTTACCAACAGTCAAAAAAGAAATTGCCTTCGCCCTAAAACAATTCTCTTATAAACTAAATAAAATTGACAAACAAATTAGTGATGCCCTAAAAATGGTAGGATTAGACGACTCCTACTTAGAGAGAAATCCACTAGAACTCAGTAACGGAGAAATGAGAAAAGTCGCAATCGCTTCCGTACTTGCGTTCAACCCTAAAATAATCATCTTTGACGAACCATCCATTGGTCTAGACAGCATCAGTAAAAATAGTTTCTTAAAAATGCTAAAAATCTTAAAAAACAGATACCATAAAACCATTATCATCGTAACACATGATATCAACATGATCCATAAAATAGCCGATTACCTATTTGTATTTCACAAAGGGAAAATGGTATTAGAAGGAAATAAATATGAAGTATTTGGAAATGAACAATTCGAACAATACCAACTAATGAAACCAACAATCATGGAATTCTCAGACCTAGTCTTAAAACAAAAAGGAATCAAACTAGGATATCGTGACGATGTCAATGATTTGATTAAAGATATTTATAGACATGTGTAAATACTATCCAGTAGAATCAAAAATTCATTCCATGAACCCACTGGCAAAATTGATCAGTATGACACTACTCATTTTCATTAGTTTTTCAAATACAACCATAGAATTCTATGCACTTCTAGCGATTTTAACCATATTAATAATCCTACTTACAAATATCCCAATTAAAGAATATACAAAACACATGAAAATATGGATTCCCATTACCACATTTTTAATAACAATAAACCTAATATTTCAAACACCAATTGATCATATTATAAGAATCATCATACGATTTACCTTAATGCTTAGTTTCTTCACCATATTAACAGCAACAACAAAAAGAATTCAAATCATCAAATCATTAGAACAACTACTATCTCCATTAAAAAAATTTCAAATTAATACATTAGACCTAGCTTATGAGATTACCTCAAACATATATTTCTTTGAAGATATAAAAAGAGAAAAACAAAGAATCTTAAAATCCAGTATCAGTAGAGGAAACGAACAACCAGAACAACTAAAAACCCTATTCATAACAAAAAAGGAAGAAAATTTAACAATAATAAAATCAAAGCAAATCATAAACCACTGGAACTGGTTTGATAACTACATGGTAATCATGTCCTTTACCATACTACTAATTCTAATATAAGGAGGTTTTAACATGCGATACTTAATGACATTTTCCTATGATGGATCAAAATATCAAGGATATCAAACCCAAGAACACGGAAAAACAATACAAGACGAAATCGAAAAAGCACTAACAAAAATAGCAGGAAACAAGCAAATTACCATTCACGCATCAGGAAGAACCGATGCCGGAGTACATGCTTTAAACCAAAAAGCACACTTTGACTTAGAAAAAGAAATAGAAGTAGAAAGACTAAAACACTCTTTAAATGGATTACTGCCAAAAGATATTTACGTAAAAAGAGTAGAAACAGTAAAAAACTCCTTTCATGCCCGTTTCGATGTTAGAGCCAAAGAATATATTTATGAACTCAATATGGGAGAATATAACCCCATTCAAAAAGATTACGTTTGCCAATGGAACAAACGACTTGATGTCGTCGAAATAGAACGAGCACTCAAATACTTAGAAGGAACACATGATTTTCGTTCATTTACCAAAAACGGAAACGATGACTGCACTAGAAAGCTAGTTCAAACCAACCTAATCAGAGACTTAAAAGATGTAAACCATATTACCCTTGTCTTTGTAGGAACTGGATTTTTAAGATATCAAGTGAGAAATATGGTTGGAACACTCATCGAAATTGGAGAAGGAAAAAGAAAAAGTGAAGACATTATGGAAATACTAGAAGCAAAAGATAGAACCACAGCAGGAATCACTGCACCATCTTGTGGATTATACTTAAAAGATGTCTACTATAATTAAAATATCAACATAAAAAAAACAAAAAAACATATAATTTAATTGACAAAAATCAGTTTCTTTAGTACAATCTTAATTGGTACATTTAAATCTTTTCCAGATGGATCTTGGGACAATCCATTCGGTATAAAAATATAAAGAAAGGGAAATACTTATGATGAAAAATTCATACATGCAAAAAAAAGAAGACATCGTTCGTAATTGGTATGTAATTGATGCTGAAGGACAAAACCTTGGTAGAGTTGCAACCAAAGTCGCACATGTACTTCGTGGAAAACACAAAACAATTTATACTCCACATGTAGACTGTGGTGACTTTGTAATAGTAATTAACGCAAAAAAAGTAAACTTAACAGGAAACAAATTAGATGGAAAAATCTATTATAACCATAGTGGTTATACAGGTGGATTAAGAGAAAGAACAGCACGAGAAATGAAAGAAAAATATCCTGTAGAAATGGTAGAAAGAGCCGTAAAAGGAATGCTTCCAAAAGGAAGACTAGGACGTCAAATGTATAAAAAACTATTTGTTTATGAAGGAGAAAATCATCCACACATGGCACAAAAGCCAGTAGAGATGAAATTAAACTAAGGAGGGTTGTAAATGGCAAAAGTTTATTCAGGAACAGGAAGAAGAAAATCATCTATCGCACAAGTTAGAATGACACCAGGAAGCGGAAAAATTACTGTAAATGGAAGAGACGTTAGAGAATTCTTCCCATATGAAACTAATGTTATGGATTTAAAACAACCATTAGTTGCAACAAACAACGAAAATACATTTGATATCGACGTAAAAGTAAACGGTGGAGGATTCACAGGAGCAACAGGAGCAATCCGTTTAGGAATTGCAAGAGCCCTTTTAGAATATGATGCACCAAACGAAGACAATGAAGAAAGCTATAGAAAAATACTAAAAAGAGCTGGATTCATTACAAGAGATTCAAGAGTAAAAGAAAGAAAAAAACCAGGATTAAAAGCAGCACGTCGAGCACCACAATTCTCAAAACGTTAAAAATTTTGATGACCCTTATAAATTTAATGTTTATAAGGGCTTTTCTTATTTAAAAATATTTAAGCATTATTCAGCCTATAAGCAACAAAAACTTATGATATGATGAATTGGAGGCTTTAAATGAAAACTATTAAAGAAAAAAGTAAAAGTTCAAGAATTAATATGGAATAATGAATAGGAATTAACATTAAAAATAAGGAGGTTCAAATATGGTACCAAAAGTAATATTTCAAAAACTAGACATAGAAGAAAACTTAGATAGTTTGGTCTATTACGCAAAAATAGAAAACAGCGCAAATAGTCCACTGAATTTTTATAAATTCACACTAAACCTATTCCCACAATTAAAAGGAAAACTAAAACCAAATATGACCGACAAAGAAATATACATGATATTAGATAAAGAAGTAAAACCTACATTACAAAAACTACAAACTACCTCAGATGATATCAAAAAATATCAAATAGAATGGGACAAAGTAAACGATTCAATCATGAAAGACTTAGAAAACAAACTAAACATACAATGGCCAGAAAATGAAACCATTACCTGCAGAGTAGGATTACTACCAGTTTGCCCTAGAGACATTGTTGGAAGAACCTTTGATGTCAACTATGGAATGAAACCTGAACAAATAATCCCAGTCGCAATTCACGAATTATGTCACTTTATTTACTTTGAAAAATGGAAACAAATATATCCAAACTACAAAGAAGAAGAATTTGATAACCCACACATCGCTTGGTACTTAAGCGAAGCCATGATAGACCCTCTAATCAATAACCAAACATTCAAAAAATATACCAACGAAGACCTATCAGCCTATACACACTTTTATGAAACAAACATTGAAGGAAAAACAATCATTGACACATTAAGAGACTATATGAATCATAACCCAATCGAACAAGCCATCAAAATGGGATATGAATTTTTCCAAAAACATGAAGACCAAATAAGGAAGTGAAATAAGTGTTTATCAAACGAATTGAATACGAAAAAGAAAAAATAATAAATCAAAACATATACCCTTTTAATATCCCATGTTTACAAAAACTACAAACCATTGAACTCTCTAAACCAGTCACTTTCCTAATCGGAGAAAATGGATCAGGAAAAAGTACGCTTATAGAAGCAATTGCCTTAAAACTAGGACTTAACGGAGAAGGAGGAACCAACAATTTTAATTTCTGCACCAAAAACACCATTTCCAATTTAAGCCAATACCTAAAAATCGTAAAACATACAAAACTACCCCAAACAAAATTTTTTCTAAGAGCCGAAAGCTTTTATAAATTTGCCACAAAACTAGACGAAATAGAAGAAGAAAGTGGAGATATCATAGGATACTATGGAGGAAAATCACTACATGAACAATCACATGGAGAAAGCTTTCTATCAGTCATTAAAAATCGATTCGGAGCAAATGGACTATACATATTAGATGAACCAGAAGCAGCTTTATCCCCAACAAGACAAATGAGTTTACTACTTTTAATGAACGAATTAATCAAACAAGGATCACAATTTATTATAGTCACCCATTCCCCAATTCTACTTTCATTTAAAGATGCACAAATATTAGACTTAGATAATGGATTTTCAACAAAAAAATACGAAGAAACAGACATATATCAACTATACAAACTATTTATCAATGACAAAGAACGAATATTAAAGGAGCTATTTCATGAAAACAACCACACATCCATTTAAACCAATATTTAATGAATTTTCCAAAGTATTAATTCTAGGAAGTATGCCATCCCCAAAATCAAGAGAACAAGGCTTTTACTATGGTCATCCTCAAAACCGATTTTGGAAAATTTTATCAAAAATATTTGAAGAAAAACTTCCAACCACAAACAAGGAAAAAACAGAATTTATTTTAAACCATCATCTAGCACTCTGGGATGTCATAAAAACATGCGAAATCAAAGGCGCCAGTGATAGCTCTATCAAAAACGTAGAAGTAAATGACATCAAAACACTCATCAAACAAACCAATATAAAATATATCATCACAACCGGAAAAAAAGCAGAAGCCCTATATCAAAAATACCTATTTAAAACAACAAACATACCATCCATCTCACTTCCATCCACAAGTCCAGCCAACTGTGCCATCAAAGAAGAACAACTAATAGAACACTACCAAATCTTAAAAAAACTTATAAAATAATGGAAAATTATAGAAATTTTCCTTTTTTTCGTTACAAATAACAAATAATACGTTATAATAAAATAAAGAATGGAGATGATAACATGGTAGCACTAATTACAGGAGCCAGCTCAGGACTAGGAGCAGAAATGGCAAAAGTTTTATCAAACCAAGGATATGACCTTATTTTAGTTGCCAGAAGAAAAGAACAACTAGAAGCATTAAAAAAAGAATTAGATACCAATGTCAAAATCATCTCCACCGACTTATGTAGTACATTTAACTGTATGAAACTATATAACAAAGTAAAAAAAGAAGACATAGATATCGTCATTAACAACGCTGGATTTGGACTCTTTGGAGAATTTACAGAAACCAAAGTAGACAAAGAATTAGACATGATTGACCTAAACATAAAAGCAGTACATGTTCTAACCAAACAATTCGTAAAAGACTTCAAAGAAAGAGGATACGGATATATCCTAAACGTTGCCAGTAGCGCTGCCTTTATGGCTGGACCTTATATGTCAACATATTATGCAACAAAAGCCTACGTTTTACACTTAACAGAAGCGATCTATGAAGAACTAAGAAGAGAAGGAAGCGAAGTATATATTGGAGCTTTATGTCCAGGACCAGTAAAAACCGAATTTAACAAAATCGCAGGAGTAGAATTTGGAATCAAAGGACTAGAAAGTAATACTGTCGCAGAATATGCAATCAAAAAAATGTTTCAAAAGAAACTAATCATTATCCCAGGAACAACAATGAAACTTGCCATTTTCTTAAAACGTTTCATTCCAGAAAAGCAACTTATTAAAATTACTGCCAAAATCCAAAAAAAGAAAAACAAATAAGGTTTACAAAAACCTTTTTTCTCTATAACGCAACCAACAAGTAACACAAAAACAACTCAAATTTGGTAGAACGCAACTGACGTTACATTGTAAAATGAGCATGAGGTGAGAAATATGAGTTTTAACGAAAAACTTCAAAAATTAAGAAAAATGAATGGACTATCCCAAGAAGCACTAGCAGAACTGCTAGATGTCACAAGACAATCCGTCTCAAAATGGGAATCAGGAACCACTTATCCAGAAATGGATAAACTATTATCTATGTGCAAAATATTTAAATGTAGCCTAGATGACCTAACCAACGATGAAATAAAAGACATCAAACAAGAAAAAAAGAAAAACAGTTTATACACACTCATTGATAGCATTTTATACTTTATCAACCAGATTTATCAAACACTAAAAGTAATGAACCGAAAAGAAATTTTAAAATGTATTATAACTATGACTATGATAGCTTTAATTCTATTAATATTACAACTTCCATTTATAACAATACAAAACTTCTTTTTTGAAACATTAGAAATGATCAATAATGAAACAATTAAAAACTTTGGATATCATATCGTAGAATTACTAATTCATATTGCTTATTACTCCTTATTTTTAATCATTTTCATTTATATCTTTCAAATTCTTTACCTAAATAACGATACCTATAAAACAAGAATCACAACAAAAAAAATAGAACCAACCGAAATACAAACCCAAGAAAAAGAACCAGAAACAAAACATAAAGAAATTGAAAAAGCCAGTGCCAACATATTTCAAGTTTTAAGTTCACTTATCATCATTGTTGGAAAAATCATTGTTTGCTTTTTCACACTCCCTATTTTAGGACTACTATTCCTACTATGTGCAGCTCTCTTTATTAGTCTATATTTACTATTAAAAGGCGTTCTCTTTATTAGTATACTAATTGGAATTCCATTTGCAATTCTACTCCTACTAGTAATACTAGAAATTTTCTTCTGTTTCCTATTAAACAGAAAAAACAACGAAAGAAGAATCGGAATCATGTTTTTAATATCCATTATAGGACTTGGATCATCATTTGGAATCTTACTCTTAGATATCAATTCCTTTACCTATGTTGACACAACCCCAAAAGAAGCTACCACTGATACATTAACAAAAAACTATGAAATGAATGAACAATTATACTTTCTATTTTCTGATATATCAGAATATCAAACAGATAACACATTAGGAAACACGATTAAAATAGAAGCAACATACTATAAAGATTATACAGAAATTACCTTACCACCCGAAATGCACAGCTCTATTCCATACCGTGAAAAACCTTACGCCTTTATAAATCAACACTTGCTTCCAATTTTAATTGAAGACTTATCCAATCGAACCATCCATAACTATGCAGCACTCAATGATGTGAACATTAAAATTTATGCCACAGAACAAAACATTCAAACCTTAAAATCAAATTACGAACAAGAAATAAAAAGACAAGAAGAAGAGAGAATAAAAATGGAAGAAAACGATTTTAATCAGGAATCTTACCAAAACACCATTGATATATTAGAACAAGAAAAAGAAGAATTAAAACAGAAAAATGAAGAATTAAGGATTTCATTAGATGACTACAAAAACAAAATAGAAGAATATAAAAATCAATTAAAATCATTAATAGAAGAATAGAAAAAACTATTCTTTTTCTTTCACAAGTGTGCTAAAATATCAAATGGTGATGTCTATGAGAGGAATCAACTTATGCTTATCATTTAATATGGAAAAAATTTATGAAAACGCAAACTTTCAAATCAATGAAAATGACAAAGTAGGAATTGTAGGAGTAAACGGAGCCGGAAAAACAACCTTACTAAAAGTCATCTTAAAAAAACAAGAACTAGATAGTGGAAGCATCATGATTCCCAAAAAAAAGAGAATTGGATATCTCCCACAAGAAATTATCATAGAAAATATGGACATGACTGTATTTGAATATTTAATGAGTGCACGCCCAATTGAAAAATTAAATAAACAATTAGAACAACTATATATAGAAGTAGCATCAACATCAGCACCAGAAAAAGAACAAAAAAAAATACTTCGAAAAATTGGTGAAACTCAAGAACTACTAGAATACTATGATTGCTATAACTGTGAAAATATTTTATTTGAATTAATAACATACATGAATATCAATAGTGAATTATTAGACATGAAATTAGCAGATTTATCAGGTGGACAAAAATCAAAAATCGCATTTGCCCATTTATTATATTCCAATCCAGAAATCATGCTTTTAGATGAACCAACGAACCATTTGGATGTGGATACTAGAAATTTTGTAATAGATTATTTAAAAAAATACCACGGAATGATTTTAATGATCTCTCATGATATTGACTTTTTAAATGCCATTACAAATAAAATTTTATATATCGACAAAATGACTCATCAAATGATTACTTATGAAGGAAATTATACTATTTTTATGAAAAAATTAACCAAAGAAAAAGAAGCAAAAGAACGTTTAATTCAAAAACAAGAAAAAGAAGAAGCAGAGCTAAAAGAATTTATTCTTCAGTATTCTAATTCTTCAGGAAAACGAAAACGAATTGCCCAAAGTAGAGAAAAATTGTTAGCTAAAAAACAAAAGGACATGATAAAACGTGATGAAGTAAGAAAAAAAGTTCGATTTAAAATCAAACCATTCAGAGAAGGATCTAAAATTCCAGTAAAAGTGAATAACATCTCATTTCACTATCCAGAATCAAATGATTTATACCACAATCTTTCTTTTTTAATTAATAATCGAGAACGATTTTTAATTGTTGGAGAAAATGGAGTAGGGAAATCAACACTATTAAAATTATTAATAGGAGAACTAAAACCATTAGAAGGGAATATTTGGTTTGGAAGTAAAACAGATATTGCCTATTATGCGCAAGAGCAGGAATTATTAGACAGTAACAGAACGATTTTAGAAAATATAGACGAATCGGGATATAGTGAAAAAGATCTTAGAACCATTTTAGGAAGTTTTCTATTTACAGGAGATGAAGTATTTAAAAAGGTTTCTGTATTATCACCAGGAGAAAAAGCACGATTAGCATTATGTAAAGTAATGTTACAAAAAGGGAATTTGCTATTATTAGATGAACCAACCAACCATTTAGATCCAGAAACCCAAAAAATCATTGGTGAAAACTTCAAAGAATATGAAGGATCTATTATTTTAGTAAGTCATAATCCATCATTTGTAGAAAGTATTGGCATTGATCGTATGTTGATATTACCAAGTGGTAAAATTGTCAATTACTCAAAAGAAACTTTAGAATATTATTACCATTTAAATGAAAAAGTCTAATAATGAGCATTTTCAATTAAGGTAGTAATTAAATCTTGATAGGTAAATTTATCACTCGTAAGCAATTTTGGATACATACTAATAGTTGTAAATCCAGGAATATTATTAATTTCATTTACATAGATTTGGTTCGTATCAGGCAAATAGAAAAAATCAATTCTAGATAGTCCTAATAACTCTAAATGAAGACATGTTTGTTTTACAATATCAGTAATGGTTTGAACTACTTCATTTGGTAAATTAGCGAATCCAGTTTTACTAGTGTTATCAATATATTTCGCTTCAAAATCATAGAAATCATTTCCTGATTGAATTTCTCCAATTGGAGAAATAACCCAATGATCTTTGTTTTGTAACACTGCACATTCTAATTCTCTCATTTTAAGAAACGGCTCCAATAATATTTTTTTATCATATTGTAGTGCTGTTTTGATTCCTTTTTTTAGTTCTTTTCGGTTATTGGCTTTAGAAATTCCAATAGACGATCCACCATTACATGGTTTTACAATAATTGGATAAGAAAGTACTGATTCAATATCTTTCCAAGATTGACTTTTGTTATATAATAAAAATGGCGTTACAGGAATACCAAAATGTGAAAGAACAATTTTTAAATAGTGTTTATCCATAGCAATACTACTAATTTTAGGATTACATCCTACATAAGGAATGTGGAAGAGTTCTAACATACTTTGTATTTTCCCGTCTTCTCCATTAATTCCATGCAACATAGGAAATACAACATCAAATGATTTAATGAATTCAATAATGTTTTCTATTTTTTTGACTTTCCCTTGATACCATGTGGAATCAGTAATTCGATTGATGGCATCTATATATTGATACCATTCATTTTTTTGAGTAATGCCAACAGTAGTCACTTCATATTTAGAATAATCAATATTTTCTAAAATTGATTTTGCTGATTTACAAGATACTTGGTGTTCACTAGAATTGCCACCAAATAATAATAATACTTTTTTCATGATTCACCTCTAAAGTATTATATGTGCCTATGAATATTTGGTTCTAAATGAAGTTCAAAATACATAGAATGTAATGAAATTTCTTGTTAATTTTAGAAATTTGTGTTATATTATGATTGGTTTAAAAATTATTTCTGTCACTTTCCAATGATTTGGGGTCCTAAATAAGTATTAAATCAAATCGAAAAGGAGGTCACAGAATGGAAAAACAAGATAAGATTATCGTTTGTCAAGATTGCGGTGAAGAGTTTACTTTTACTGTAAGAGAACAAGAATTTTATGAAGAAAAAGGGTTTGCTAATGAACCAAAAAGATGTAAAAATTGTCGTGATAAAAGAAAATCAGAAAAAAGAAATTTTCAGTCTAACGAAATGTAACTTACCGAGTGGTAAGTTTTTTTAATGGCTTTATAAATACAACAATGTTAGATTACAAACACATATACAAAGGAATTAAGGGAAAAAGAATATCAATTTAGATTACAATATGTTAGATTACAAACAAACACTTCTCTATTTGCTTGTTTAATAGTTTCAAGATTTAAATTACAGTATGTTAGATTACAAACGAAACGTAGATCGTAATTCTATAATTACGTTCATAACATTTAAATTACAGTATGTTAGATTACAAACAGGTCAAAACCCTACAAATTTCATAACAAATATACCATTTTTTTCTAAAATTTGCAATTTTCTACTCGATTTTAGTGTACTTTTACTCACTTTTGTCTGTCGATCTCCTAGGATTTTTGACCTATCTCACATCGACAGATAAAATTATGTTACAAACTTTCATTTAATTATTAACACTCATATTTTGATTTTTATATATTTTTAATTCCTCTTCAATCTTATTAATAATAGTAGAACTTTTATAAATATCTATTAATTTACTTTTCTCCTCTTTTAAATCATAAAAATACTTTTGATTAATTTTGTTAATAATTGCTACAGCTTCCGATACCTCAAGATTTTCTTTACACAATAAATATTTGAATGCTAAATCAGCCGATTTAAAATCATCCTTTTCCTTCTTATTTTCCACAGTTTCAATATAGTTTTCATATTGAACAATCGCTTTACAAACTTTGATAGAAACAGTTTTATCAAAAAAATCGTTGATCTCAGTTTTTTCAATTTGCGTATTTGGATTATTTTTCCACCCACCTAAATCCTTTTTATTTTTATAAGAAAAATATAACTTAACAAAATCTAACAATGGTATAATGTTATTTTTCTTATATAGCTTTGTTAAAATAGTATAATAACTTTTTTTACCTGATGAATAAATTTCTAAAAAATAAGGCTCATTACTATGAAAAATTTCTGATTGAATATTTCTAACATAAGAATTTAATGACAACATATCAATAGATTTTACCTTTACCTGTTCATTTGAAAATTGTGAAATTTTCCCCTTTATAATTATATTACTTTCATTTGTAATCTTAACAGGAATAGTAATTAAATTTAAGTTTTTTCCCTCCCTCATTAATGTAGTAATTGTTTGCTGCCCATTATTAATTACTGGGTTTTTTATAATAATTTGATTTCCTAAATCTTCAACCTCACCTGTAATATTAATACCATTGTTATATTTTACAAAATTTTCTGGTTCTGTTTCTATTGTATGAATCATTTTTTTATTTACAGACAATACACCTCTAACATTATCTGTAAAATATCTTGAAATATCAGTGTGCTCATGATCATAATTTGTGTAGTTGATACCAAGAGCTTCTAATAATGATTTGATTAAATCAATCGCATTTATGTAAAAACTAAAATTGTTATTTTTATCAGTAGATACATTATATTGATAACCAATTTCTGTCATAATTGTCGGCTTTAAAATTGATAACACTAAATTATTATTATTGACTGGAAGCAATCGATTTTCAAAAAACATATGGTATATCTCTAAAGGATTATAGTTTGTATTTCTTTTAGAATTATTAGAAATACTTCTGAAAACAACATTTTTATTTTTCAACATAGATTTATTTCTTTTAATAAAGTCATATAAATCCTTTCCATCTTTTGGAACTTGGTTTCTAATACAACTATCATAATTTTTCTGCATCTCTTGGTAAACATTATCTGTGATATCTCCAATTTTTATTTGATAAACATATATATTGTTTAACTCTCCATAGTAAATAGCATCTATTTTCGCATCATTACTTCCATGAATAATATACTGATTGATACATTCCTCATAATCAATATTGTAAATTACAGAGATTGCAAATACTTCAAAAGCAAGACCATATCCATCTTGTAATGGTTCAATCTCTTTTATTTTTTTTAATAAAACTCGAATATAATCCAATTCAGCTATAATAATAAATGCTTTTTCTTTTCCTATTTGATCGATTAACTTTGCTTTGTAAACATTATCTAAATTTTCTTCCAATATATATTCTTCTGTAAGACTATTGACCTTTTCTACATTGAACCAATCATCATAGCTTGTTAAATAAGTATTATTTTTATACCGAATGTATTTTTTTTGATTTGAATAAACAGTCCAATTACCAGATCTTACTTTTTCAGTGACAAATAAATGTTCTCCTGTAAAACTCGAATACTGATCACAGCCTTCTTGAAGACGTCCCCGAATTTGACTTTGAAGTGTACTATTGTTTTCTACTTCTAAGTAAGCTGCGACTTCTTTATATATATCATTTAATTTAGCATACTTTTGTTTTGTTCTATCTAAAATATTTAAAATACAATGATGAATTACCTGTTTCATATTCTTTTTTTCCATTTTTTACCACCTCTAATGTCACTATACCATATATCCAAAAAATGATCAATATTTTTATAAAGAGATCTTTAAAATATATGATCAGCAAACCATAGAAAGTAAATTTGTAAAAAATAGATAACTACATTTTATATATAATAAACGGCACTAAACCACTATATTTTTCCGCATTACTCAAATAAAAAAAGAATCTTAAATGATAGATTCTAAATTAATATATACGAAATCAAAAGCTATTTTTTTCTCATTTAAAAATCATACTCATCAAAAACGATACCATGTAAATAATTATAAACTGCTCTTTTTTGAGCTACTATTGTATTGTCTGGTAAATGATTTAAATCACACCAAATTAATTCATCACACTTATCAGGTTCTTTTATAGTTGGTATACCTTCATATGATGATGTAGTTAAAAAGTAATTAAAATAATTGTCATTATCTCCTCGTCTTATTTCACATACAACACGAATATTTTCTTCTTTTATTACAATTCCTACTTCTTCATAAGTTTCCCTAATGATTGCCTGTACTAGACTTTCATTTTTTTCTAAATGACCTGACACCATACCATAATATCCATCCATATAACCAGTATTACTTTGTTTCATAAGCAATACTTTTCCGTTATCAATTAATAATAAAGCTACAGTCGCATGCATCTGAAATCTTTCTTTTGACATGAAAATCACCTCTTATTAAATAAAAGTCTAGATTCTAAAATACTAGACTTTATTTATATATAAAAAACAAAAGTTTTAAATATCAAAAATGGGGCGAAATAAGGGAATCGAACCCTTGCATAATGGAACCACAATCCACCGTGTTAACCACTTCACCAATTTCGCCATCTATAAGTCATTGACTTACGGATACTATTTTATCAAGTATTTTTTGATTTGACAATACTTTTTGTCACAAAATCATCAAAAATATAGACATATCCCCAATTCAGGTATAAAAAAATACATAGAATAAAAGCGAGAGGTGAAAAAAATGAATTACAGTGAAAATTGTTACGAAGATCAAAACCGAAATATGACTGCTATGAAAAATACAATGACTGGAGTCAACAATAATAATTTTAACAAGTGCAATTACATTCAACAAGCAGCACCAGCAGATTTATATGATGCTTATGCTGGATTTATCCGAGGTAATATGTTTCCAGATTTATACAATCAATATAAGATTTCTAGACCATTTGAAATTGAACCAATGAATGAACAAGCTGGAATGCTTACTTACGTAGATGCTTATTGTTTTGGAGCACACGATATTAATTTATATTTGGATACTCATCCAAATGATCGCGCAATGATTGAATTATATAATCAATATCGCATAGAAAGTGAAAACGCTTTAAAACAATATGAAAAAAAATTTGGTCCTATCACAGTAGATAGTGAATCAACAATGGCATTCCCTTGGGATTGGAATAATTCACCATGGCCATGGGAAAATAAATAGGAGGAAAATAATATGTGGAAATACGTAAAAAAATTACAATATCCTGTAAATATTAAAAAGAAAGATCCCAAATTAGCAAAATATATACTCACACAGTATGGCGGCCCTGCTGGAGAGTTAGCAGCAGCTTGGCAATATTTGGATCAACGTTATACGATGCCAGATGATCGAGGCAAAGCTTTGCTAACTGACATTGGAACGGAAGAACTTGCTCATGTTGAAATTATTTCAACTATGATTTATCAATTAATGGATGGAGTAACACCAGAAGAATTAAAAGCTGCTGGCATGGGTGAACAGTATGCACAATTTGGAACGGATTTATTTCCATCTGATTCATTCGGGAACCCATTCAATATGACATATATTAAATTAGCAGGAGACTACATCGCAAATATTGAAAGTAATATGGGAGCTGAACAAAGAGCAAGAGCTACCTATGAACACTTAATGGATCTTACAAATGACCCAGATGTTTTAGCGCCACTTTCATTTTTAAGAGAGCGTGAAATTGTTCATTATCAACGTTTTAAAGAACTTAGAAATTACTATTTAGAACAAAAAGAAAAAGCAGGAAAGTGATTCATTCACTTTTTTTGTACACTTATCTGTCAATTACTATAATTTAAAATAGTATTATAGATTGCTATCTAGTATAATAGAATTGTATTTGAATTAAGGAGTGTTATAAATGGCAAAATATAATAAAAGATATTACAAAAGAAAACCAAGTGCAGAAGATGAAATAATTGGACTAGTTTCTGTTGCTTCTGTTTTCTTATTATTCTATTTTTGGCAATATGCTTTAGCAATCATTATTATTTTAATACTATTTAAATTAATTTTATTTATTAATGATTGTGACATATTTTCAAAATTTAAAGAAAGTAAATTATATTATCAAGGAGATAGTGGGAAAAAATATCTAAGTCAATTAGAAAAAGAGCAACAAGAAGGAAAAAATAATCAATATAATATTAATTGTTTAAAAAAAGGATTATTTGGAGAAAATAAAGTTTTATATACACTCATGCATATGGAGTATCCTATGTATATTATGCATGATATCAAATTACAATGTAAAAATAATAAAGCACAAATTGATTTTATTGTAGTAACTAAAAAAAACATTTATATATTAGAAGTAAAAGACTTAAATGGCAACATTGACATTGAAGATGATGGAACTATTACTAGAATATCTGGCAAATATAAACAAGGTATTAAAAATCCATTAACACAAAATAATGATCATGTAAAAGTGATAAAATCAATTTTTAAAAAGGAAAGAATTTATGGCTCTATTCATTCACTATTGATTTTCGCCAATGATAGTAATTACATACGTTTTAAAAAAGGTACCAATGGATATAAAAACAAAATATTTAGAAATGATAAATTAGAAGAAAATATGATCAAAATGGAAAATAAAAAACATATTATTAGACAAGAGAAAAAAATGAAATATATCTGTGACTCCATTTTGAAATATCAAATCGAAGAAAATATAGAAAAAGAATATTTTATAGATGATATAAGATTATATGAAAATGATTACTAAAAATCAACTTTTAATAAAAAAATTGATTTTTTAAATAATAGCAATACGAACCAATCAAGATTATAAAAAAGAGATAATTACACCATTTATAGAACAATCTGAATTTTTCTATTTGCTACTACATTTTTATCTGTCGATGTGAGATAGGTCAAAAACTGCAGGGGGTCGACAGACAACATTGTATCAAATCAGACTAAAATAGAGTAGGAAATTGCAAATTTTAGAAAAAAATGGTATATTGGTTATGGAATTTATTGGACATTATAGCATTTTGACCTGTTTGTAATCTAACAAATTGTAATTTAAATATACTGCTAGAGCCCCCTTATTTTTTATATCAAATAGTTTGTAATCTAACAAATTGTAAAAAAATACAAAAAAATTAGCTCTGTACTAGATTGTTGCGGGTAAGGTATGTTCGCAATAAAAAAATGTGGTATATTATAAATGCTAAAGATAAATATTTGGCTGGCCAATTAGAGATATTTTTTGAGAAATTCATTATGGAAAATTTAATTGATATTTATAATTTATTGCCACATGAAATTCAAAAACTTATGATTCGTTTCGCTAATGTTCTAGGCGTAATCGAACGAAATCTAAATTTATTAAAAATCAAAAGGAAACTATTGTATGTCCATTTGTAATTCCAGACATTTTATAAAAAATGGATACGATAAAATAATGTTCAACGTTTTCTTTGTAAAGACTGCACTAAAAATTTTAATGCATACACTGAAACTTTTTTTCTCATACAAAATTAACATATCAACAAATAAAAGTTTTTTTTGAGTGTATGAATGATAAATTATCTATTCGAAAAACTGCAGCTAAAATGAATGTGAATAATAATGTATTTTTATTAAGACATAAAGCCCTAGATTGTATATCAGAATTTAAAAAATCAGTTACTTTAAAAGATATTATAGAGTCTGATGAAACTTATGAATCTATTAATTTAAAAGGTACTAAACCTAAAGATATGCCAAGATTCTCAAAACTTCGCTTTTCTAAAGGAAGATCCAAACGTGGAATGAGTAATCACCAAGTATGTATTGCCTCCGCTATAGATGAATATGATCAATGTTTTTTAGAAATTGCAGGAACTAGCACTATTACTTCTGAACAAGTCAAAACTGTATTAAAAAATAGAATAAAAAAGGTTACCTGTTTAATTACTGATTGTAAATCTTCTTATGAAAGTTTTGCTAAAGATAATCATATAAAATTAGAACAAGTAAAATCTGGAATTTATAAAAACCAAAATGGTTATAGTTTAGGAAATATAAATTCTTTACATTCAGAATGGTCTACTTTTTTATCTCATTTTAGAGGCGTATCTACAAAACACTTGCAACATTACTTAGAATGATTTTTATTTCAGAAAATTATTAATTATACTTCTGAAATATTAAAGCAGCTTTTTGCTATGTTAAAAAAAGCTGTTATCCATAAATGTTCTGTTAACTCTACTAATGCATATGATAATTCTTCTAATATTGATTTTCTTTCTGTTTATGAGGATTATCATTATTTACCCGCAACAATCTAGTACAGAGCTATGACTTTAAAAAAATGAATCAAATTAAAATTTTAATTTTTTGTAATCCTCCAAAAACAAATTATCAAAAATTTAGTAAACAATATTACAAAATTAGATGATAAAAAAGAATAAATTTTGAAAAAGTATCATTTGTAATCTATATTCTTAAGTGATAATCTAGTGTCCGAAAGGAGGAGCCTTATGAATAAACGAAAACAAGAATTAGCTCCAGGAGAAATCGTTCCACTCTCATTTGATTATGTATTTGCTGCCATATTTAATAATCCAGACAATATTGATTTAATAGAATACTTTCTATCAGATTATCTAAAAATCCCATATAATAAAATCAAAGGAAACGTAACAATACAGTCTAGAGATTTAAAATTACAGCACAAAAAAGATAAAAATATCCAAGTCGATTTGGTCATTCATTTTGGAGAAGAAAAAATCAACATTGAGCTATCCAATCGAGGCTCTGAATATATCACCGAAAGAAATTTAGTATCTGCTTGTAGTATCCATGGAAGACAGCTCAAATATGGTGACAATGATTACACCCATATCGAAAGAACCCTACAAATTCAATTAAATAACTTTAGATGTAACGAAAAAGACATCAAAGAATCATATTTTCTAACCAATGAAAAAGGAGAAATCCTATCAAAAAAATTTCAAATTGATATCATAGATATGGTACTAGGATCAAAACTGTGGTATACTAGTAAGGACGATAAGATTATGAAATGGTGTAAAACATTTACAGCAACAACCGAGAAAGAATTAAAGGAAGCGATTGGGGATGATTTAATGAGTAAAGAATCCAATGCAAAATTAGTGGATGAAATAGACAAATACAGCAAAGATGAAGAAATCGTAGGACTATTTATGGAACTTCCAAAAAAAGTACTAGAACAAAATACTTATATAGAAGAAGCTAGATTGAATGGAATCAAACAAGGAATTGAACAAAAAAATAAAGAAACTGTAAAGAATATGCTTCATAAAGGATTTGATATGGAAACCATTATGGAAATTACAGAATTATCAAAAGAGCAAGTGGAACA
>CANAXT010000010.1 GCA_947365915.1 uncultured Mycoplasmatota bacterium | reverse complement strand
CCTTAAGAAAAGAAACAATAGAAAGAACCTTTGGAGATTGTAAAGAACAACATGGATTAAGGTTCACTAGAGTTCGTGGCTTATTAAAAAATGAACAAAATGCTACGATGATTTTTGCGTGCCACAATTTAAAGAAAATGGCTAATTGGAGATGGAAATCATTTCCTAATATTACTGGTATTACACCAATTTTTTCAAGATTTATACAATTTATCAAAATACAACCAAAAAAAGTAGCATATTCATTTTGAATATACCACTTTGTCAACAGTCTGAAACATAACTTGAATTATGTTTTTTTATATGTTATGGAACGTAGTAATATAATGAATGGAATGAAAGCAAAAAAGCAAAAGTTGATAAATGGTGAATAATGTAAAACAATAAAATTTGCGATGGTATTGTTTTTAAAGATGTGTTCTGTTGCGAAAATTAGTAATATGGAAATTAAAATGATAAATGGGTTCCCAAATTTGTCTTTTAAGCACCAGTCATCTTTTATATACTGAGTGACAAAATATAAGCCTATTACAATAAATGCGAATAAGTCAAATAACCAATGTAATGCGATAATACCTTCTACACGGGTAATGAATCCTCCTAATGTAATTAACTTTAATAGATGAAATTCTGGGTATTGATAGAGGAGTGCGAGATTGGGACCAAAAATAGAAAGAATGAAAAATAATGTTGTAAATAAAGAGAATGATCCTAGGAGATAAGCAATAAATATATTTCGATGATAATGTTTTGTATCAAATACATAATTTTTTGGGATAGAAGTTAGAACAAATATTGGTAAAACATTGAAAGCAATAAAGGACATACTTCCGTTAAAAATTGGCTTCCATCCTGATTCTAGCATTGGTTTTATGTTTGCAAAACTTATTTCTCCAGATAATCCAAATAAAGCGAGAAGAAATAAGATAATTCCAAAATAAAGAAGGATCACATGGGTTCTAGCAATGACTGTAATTCCTTTGGTTAAGATATAAGTAATGGCTAGAAAAAACATGATTGCAATGGCTAGTGTTGGAGTTCTATTTAAGTATTGTGAAGCGATGAATCCAACTAAGTCATAGAATGTGATGGTAATACTTAGAAATGTACCAATTACTAAAATTCCATTTATAATTTTTCCTATTGTTGTTCCAAATAATTTTTTGGTAATGGAAAAAATTGTATCATTTGGAAATTTGTTTTGAATGAATAAAAAAGTACATAGTGGAATGAGTCCTAATAAAGTTCCGATTAAAATTGAAATCCATCCATCTTGTCTTGCTAAATGTAATATATTGTTAGAAGTAATCCCTAAGAAGTTGGCACGTATCACGAAATAATAAAGACAACAAATTTCTAACATTCTTAATTTTTTTTTATTCATGCTTTGCCTCCTTGATTGATTGTTTTAAAGATCCTTTATATTCTAATTCTATATCAAACTTTACTTTTATTTTTAGATTTGGAAATTCAGATTCATTCCAATTTTTTTTCATTTTTTTCCACTCTTTTGGGTATGTTTTATGAATGAGACTACCATATCCAAAAATGTCACTTTGGTATTTTTTTTGAGCCATTTCTATGGCTTTATTTGTGTATTTTTTTAATTCTTTTTCTGTTGCTTTTTCTAAATCTTTGATTACTTTAGGATCTTCTAAGTTGATTAGTTGATTGACTTCATTGATAATTCCTGATCCTTTAATTGTTACTTCAATCATTGGTTTTTTATTTTTCATTTTGACTTTTGTGTCTGATCCAATTTTTGGAATGGTAATGGAAATTGGACTATTGTGATAGTCAAATATTGTATACATTTGATCAATTTGATTGTTTAAAAGGTTGATTCCTCTGTTTTCATCTTTGGTACTAAAGCCTAGTAGTTTGTCATTTTTGAATATTCCAGCTGTTCCCACTTTGATAGAAGAATCTGGTTCCGTTTGTTTTAAATCGTCTTCTTTTTCTCCTTTTTTGACACTTCCTTCTACTGTGACGTTGTTTACGTAGTTTTCTTTTCCTTCTTCTAGTAATGTGGATAGAAAGGAGTTATAGGTTACTTTTGTCATGATTGCTTGTAATCGATATGTTTCTTCTATATTGATGGCGATGCTTTGTGATGGAAATGCTTCTAATGGGGAGAGGATTTTTAAGGTATTTTTGGCTTTACAGTCGTGAGCTAAAATCATGTAGAACATTTTTCTAGATTGTGAGTCTCTTAAGAGATAATCTAGAACATCATATAGTCCTTCTTTGGCGACGTCTTCTGAGATGACGACAACTAGTAAGTGTCTAAAATATAATTCTTTTGGACTGGTTAAACCGATGTTTTTTAATGCTTCTAGTATGGTTTTTCCTTTTCCATCTAGCACGATGGTTTGCGATTCTCCTTCTTTGGAATTACCTTGAATTTTTTGGGCGTTTGATACGAGCATGCCAACTCTGTATTCGTCTCCTTCTTTGTCGATTGACATTCCAGTAGAAATGCTTAGTTCGCTTAGTTCACGATAGTTCCAGCATCCTGTTAAGAAAAAACAACAACATAGTGTGAATAGTATTTTTAGTTTCATTTGTTGTCCTCCTTTAATCTTGTTCTATTTTTGTCTGTTAGATATCTTGGACGTTTGGTAAGTTTGTTGATTGGAAGTTTTATGATTGTGTCTTTCCATG
Source organism: uncultured Mycoplasmatota bacterium (assembly GCA_947365915.1). Classification (GTDB taxonomy): domain Bacteria; phylum Bacillota_I; class Bacilli_A; order RF39; family UBA660; genus MGBC102946. The sequence continues at coordinate 34,060 of CANAXT010000010.1, read as the reverse complement.
CATTAAAATCAAACGGACTAAATGGAATTAGGTATGGAACATCTAGAGTCTCTAGACTTACGAGTTTGATGATTAAGATTAGCATTGCAACTAAGAAACCAATGAGTCCCATAAACATGGAAGTAAATATGAATATGATTTTCCAGCTTCTTAAGGCGTTGATCATATCAATATCTGAGAATGCCATTTCACATATGGATGTGACTGCGACAATAATTACAACAATGGGGGAAACGACACCAGCTGCAACTGCTGCGTCTCCTAATACTAAGGCACCAACGATACTCATGGCGGTTCCAGCTGCGCTTGGGGCCCTTAGGTCACTTTCTCTTAATACTTCAAAGGTAATTCCAAATAGGAGAATTTCTAATACGGTTGGAAAGGGGACGCCTTGTTGTTGCATGGCGATGGATATTAGAAATTCGTCTGGAATGAGTTCGTGGTTGAATGTTGTAAGAGCGATATATAGGGCAGGGGTAATGATGGTGATGAAAAAAGCTAGTGTTCTTAATATTCTAGAAAAAGTGACGTTTGATGCTTTTTCATAGTAGTCTGTAGGGGCGTGTAAGAAGTTTACGAGTGTTGCTGGCATGACTAATACGAATGGGGTGTTTTCCACAATGATTGCGATTTTTCCATCTAATAGTTCTCCACAAACCATGTCTGGTTTCTCGGTTGTGATGATTTGTGGAAAGGTGGAATGCTGTTTTCCTTCTAAGAATTTTCGAATGTATCCACTATCTAAAATGGCGTCAATATCAATATTTTTCAGCATTTGTTCAATTTTGTGAACGCGTTTTAATTCTGCTATATCTTTAATATAAGCGATTGCTACTTTGGTTTTGCTTCGTCTTCCTATCTTCAGTTCTCGAAACCAGAGGTTTGGATCTTTAATCCGTTTTCGGATGAGTCCTAGATTCATGTTGTGGTTTTCTGTAAAGCTATCTTTTGGTCCTCTTATCACTGGTTCAGAGGAAGATTCTGTGACTCCTCTATCAAGCACAGTTCTTGTTTCTAGGATGATGGCTATTTTGCTTCCGTCTACAAAAATACAGGTAAATCCAGAGGATAGGTAATAGAATATGCTATCAAAGTCATCTGCAGTGGTTAGCTTACTATTGGGAATAGTATTTTCTAGTCTTGTAAAAAGGTTTGTGAAAAAGGTTGTTGTTTTGGCTTCTTTGACATCGTTTGTAATACTTTTCATAATGAAGTCACTGATTTTATCATCACTACTTACACTTTCAAAGTATACATATGATATTTGTTTGTTTCCAATTTTGATATTTCTAGTTGCGAAATCTGGACTATTTCCACAAGCTAGTTTTATGGTTTCTATATTTTTTTTTGCGTCTTTTTCGATTTTTTTCATACAAATCCCTCACTATGGTTAGTATGGTCCATTTTATTTTGTTTTATGATTGAAATTTGAATTGTTATTTTTTAAGTATATGAAATGGTATTGTAGGAAAGTTATATATAAAAGTTTATAAAAAATATTGCTGTAAACATTTGTTCTTGATATAATTGGAATACAACTGCAGATGGTATAAAATTATTAATTGAATGTTATAATAGAGTTAGAAATGATGTGGGATTATGAGGAAGATTGTAGTGACGATTGAAACGATGGATCATCAAGGAAGAGGAATTGCTCATGTTGATGGTAAGGTGATTTTTGTTTGGAATGCTTTGCCTGAAGAAGTGGTAGAAGTAGAGATTTTAAAGGAAAAGAAAAAGTGGATGGAAGCTAGAGTGGTTCGATTTTTTTCTGTAAGTGAAGATCGGATAGAAAGTCCTTGTCCTTATTTTTTGGAGTGTGGTGGTTGTGATTTATTACATTTCAATTATCAGAAACAATTAGAGTACAAGAAGAAAAAGGTTTGTGAGCTTGTGAAGAAGTTTGCTGGACTTGATGGAGTTGTTCAATCGGTTGTTCCAAATGATCAGCCTTTTGGGTATCGTAATAAGGTTATTTTTCAAGTTGATCAAAGAATTGGTTTTTATCAGAAGAAAAGCAATCAAATTGTAGAAGTGAATGGTTGTTTATTGCTTTCTAAAAAGATGAACTTGATGTTATCATTGATTAAAAGTAAGATGGATTTGTCATATGTGAAAGAGGTTATGATAAGAGAAAGTTCTTGTGATATGTTGGTGGTGTTTGATGTTTCTTCTTCGTTTTTGGTAACACAAATTCCTTTAGAATGTTTTGATGGTGTTTCAGTTTTGGTAAAGCGTGGATATGAGTATGAGGTGATTTCAGGTAATGACTTTTTAACGGAACAGATTTTTGATTTTGTTTTTAAGGTTTCACCAAGTTCATTTTTTCAGGTTAATAAAAGTGGGATGGAGAAATTATATCAGACTGTTATCCAGTGTTGTGATTTTAGTGGGAGTGAAAAGGTATTGGATCTTTATTGTGGAACGGGGACAATTGGAATTGTGGTTAGTAAAAATGTTCAAGAGGTACTTGGTATTGAGATTTATGAGGAAGCTGTTTTTGATGCTATGTGGAATAAAGAACGAAATGGGATTTCTAATATAGAGTTTTTGTGTGGAGATACTGGAACGATTTTAAAGAAAACTTTGTTTGATCCAGATGCGGTAATTGTGGATCCTCCAAGAGCAGGTTTGGATAGTTTAGCGATTCATGAGTTAAAGAAAATTAATGCTCCTAAAATTATCTATGTTTCATGTGACCCTGCTACGATGTCTCGGGATTTAAAGTATTTGGAAACGCAGTATGAGGTTAAGACTATTATTCCCGTAGATATGTTTTCTCATACGTATCATGTGGAATGTGTTTGTGTGTTAAATAGACAGTAAGTTCTTATAAATAAAAGGGAAATCTAGTAAGGATCAAAAAAATTATAGAGATTGTTTGTGGAGAATATGTTTCGTCATATTATCTTAACTGGTATGGGTGTATAATTAAAATTATAAATGGAGGGTTTAGATTATGAATAAATTATTAGTAAAAGAAAATATAAAAATTGAAGATATGATTTTTGAAATAAGAGGAAAGCAAGTTATTTTCTCATCAGATGTTGCAAAGTTATATAAAACAGAAACAAGAATTATAAATCAAACGATTAAAAGAAATATTATGAGATTTCCTGAATCATTTTGTTTTCAACTAACTATGGAAGAAGTAATAAACTTGAGATCACAATTTGTGACCTCAAGTTTAAGGAATGAAATAGTACATGGTGGAATAAGATATTTACCATATGTTTTAACTGAGCAAGGAATAATGATGTTATCTGGACTTCTTAAAAGTGCTGTTGCTGCCAAAGTAAATGTTCAAATCATTGATGCTTTTGTTTCTATGAGAAAATTTATTTCAAGTACAATGGTAAATCAAAGTTTTATAAATAATTTAGTTTATAAGCATGATGAAGAAATAAAGTTACTAAAAGATTCTTTTGATAAATTACAAGAAAAAGAAAAAAGCAATGCGATATTCTTTGATGGACAAATTTATGATGCTTATTCTTTACTTTTAGATATTTTAAAAAGTTCAAAAAAAGAAATAATTATTATTGATAATTATGCTGGCAAAGAATTGTTAGATATTTTAAAAGTAATAAATGTTAATATAATAATTTATTCTGCGAATATGAATGAAACATTAATCAAAAAATATAAAAGTCAATATAATAATGTTGAATTAGTCTATGATAATAAATTTCATGATAGATTTATTATTATAGACAACAAAGACATATATCATTGTGGTAGTAGTTTTAAAGATTTAGGAAAGAAGTGTTTTGCCATTAATAAAATAGAAAGTAGCAAAATTTTAAATGACGTTTTAGATGAAATTAGAAAGTAGTATATACTATAATTGATAACTACTATATATTCATATTAAACATTGCACCTAATATGTATGTATATTATGACATAGTCAGTTGTAAACAATTATGTAGATTTCAATTGTTCATGATATACATTCTAGTCATGTGGAATGTGTTTGTGTGTTAGATAGACGATCTTTATAAATAGTAAGTAATTTATTTTCCACAAAAATATTGTGCTTATTATCTGTTGTGAATATATTATACTTTAATTGTTTTTTAGAAAATAGTGAATAATGAATAAAGTCGGTGTATGAGAATTTAAAAATTAATGAGTATAGAAGGAGTGATTGAAAATGAAAAATGAATTGATAAAAGAAAATAAAACAGAATTGATTATTTATGAGTCAACAAATGGGAATATTAAACTAGATGTAAATTTAGAAGGAGAAACAGTTTGGTTATCTTTGGTACAAATGGCAAGATTATTTGGAAGGGATAAATCTGTAATTTCTAGACACATTAAAAATATTTTTGAAGAAGATGAACTAGAAAGAAATGAGGTTGTTGCAAAATTTGCAACAACCACTAAACATGGTGCGATAGATGGTAAAAGTCAAACCCATTTAGTTGATTACTACAATTTGGATGTAATAATTAGTGTGGGATACCGTGTTAAATCTTTAGAAGGTGTAAGATTTAGGAAGTGGGCAACTGCAAGAATTAAGGAATATATTATTAAAGGGTATACTATAGATGATGAACGTCTTAAAAATCTTGGAGGTGGAAAATACTTTTATGAACTAATCAACCGCATTAAAGATATCCGATCAAGTGAAAAAGTATTATATAGACAAGTTCTTGAGTTGTATGCAACTGCAAATTGATTATAATCCTAATGCTGAAGAAACTATAAGATTCTTTAAAATTGTACAGAACAAATTCCATTTTGCGACACATGGAAACACTGCTGCAGAGGTTATTTATAATCGTGCTGATGCAAATAAACCTTTTATGGGACTTACTAATTTTAAGGGAGAGTTGCCATGCATTAATGATATAGAAATTGCTAAAAACTATTTAACTGAATAAGAACTTTTGATGTTAAACAATTTAGTTTCAGGATATTTTGATTTTGCTGAATTTCAAGCCATGAAACATAAACCGATGAGGATGAAAGATTATATTAAGCAATTAGACAAAATACTAGATTCTTTAGATGCTAATATTTTGATGAATGCTGGTAAGGTTAGTCATAAAGAAGCTATAGAAAAAGCAAAATTAGAATATGGTAAGTATCAAATAAAAGAACTAACTTCAATTGAAAAAGAGTATTTAAAATCTATTAATAAAATTAATGAGATTGCTGAAAAATTAAGCTAATATTTATTATTCATAATAAAGTAATCATTTGAGTATCAAAAGTGTTTCAGAAAGAAAAATTTCGTTTCTTTTTTTGATTAGCTATGTATTAGATTGTTGTGGGTGATACTGAAATTGCAAACAAAATATATGTTGAAAAGTCTAGGTATTTTATTACTATCCGCAATAATTAGTACAGAGCTTTTTGATTAATAAATTAGTGAAATATTTGTTTGTTATTAACAATTTTGGTATAAAAAAACGATATTTTTAGTATCGTTTTCAGCATATTTTTTTAAGATTTTTTTCTATCATTAAAAAGGTTATCTAAGCGTTCTTTTTCTTTTAAAAATGCATCTTTTTCATCATCATTTGTCATTATGACTTCTTCAATCATTTTGGTAATATTGTCAATGGTTGAAAGTAGGTTAATACTTTCATCGATAAATTCTTTTTTTGTAGATATTTTGAGTAAACTTGATGATAGATTATCGTATAGAGAGTTGATTCCTACTAATGAAATACTATCAAATAAGTTATTATTGATTAATAAGTTTCTGTTGATTTGGATGTCTTTGTATAAAGTTAATATTTCTAATTCACTTTTTTTACTTTCTACGTTGAATACAATCATATTTGAGATTAAACCTAAATCGTTTAATCCTTTTTTTAATATTTGATTATTTTGGTCAATGTCATCTACATAATTTTTGCTGTTTCTGGAAACACTTAAAAATGAATAAAATAGTAAGCTTGTTAGTATTCCAATGATTACAGCACTCAAATCTGTAATAAGTTTTCCGACATCTCCTTCTACAAAACCATCTAATACTTTAATAATTACCAAAAATAATGCGATGGATAATAAAAAGATTGCGAAGTAACTTTTTAATAAGTTTCTATATGCTTTTACATATCTTTTTTTCTCTTTCATAATACCCCCATACTACCTCCATTTTCATTGTAACATAATTAAAACAAAAAGAAAAGTTATTTGTGTGGTAAAATAGAAGAAAAGGTGAAGAAATATGAAGAAGAAAGTTTGTTTAATTGTTATTTGTTGTATTGTGTTTGTGGTTGGTTTTGTGAAATTATATCAATATATTCGTGTGAAAAATGCGAAAGTAGAGGTTACTTTAGTGGATGATTTGACTGTGGAATTTGGGGAACAAAGGAGAATTTCAGATTTTATTGTAAAAATGAATGGAGACCAGATGAAGGATCAGGAAGTTTTATTTGATCAGTTGGGGAAAAAAGAGATTTCTTTTGTTTATACTAATGATGATCATATTAAGGTTCAGTATCAATTTTTTGTGGAAGTGGTAGATACAATGAAGCCTTTGATTTGGTTAGGAAGTCAATATCGGGTGAAAAAGGATAGTGATATTGATTTCACTAAAGTGATTCTTTGTGGAGATAATTCTGATCCTTCACCGAAGTGTTTTGTAGAAGGAAGTTATGATATTCATACACCAGGAGAATATCCACTTACATTTAAGGCAATTGATTCAAGTGGAAATGAAAGTGAGCAAAAGTTTATTTTGAACGTTTATGAACCTGTTATTGAGGATAAGGAAGAAGAGATGGAAGATACAAGGATTGATTTTTTAGAGTATGTTAAAAACTACAAAAATGAAAATACGAAAATTGGTATTGATCTTTCTAGTCATCAAGGAGATGTCGATTTTGAAAAATTAAAAAATACTGGTGTGGAATTTGTTATTTTGCGAGTTGGAAGTAAGAGTGGAAAAGGAAAGTTTTTTTTAGATCAGAAGTTCAAACGTAATATGGAATTGGCTAAAAAATATGATATTCCTGTTGGTGTTTATTTTTATTCTTATGCAGAAAATGTTTTTGATGCGAAAAAGGAGGCTTTGTGGGTGTTAAAACAGATTAAAGGTTATAATATTGAGTTACCTATTGTTTTTGATTGGGAAGAATGGCATTATTTTAATTATTATCATTTGAGTTTTTATGAGTTGAATCGTATGGCTTCTAGTTTTATAAAGACAGTGGAGGATTCTTCATATCAAGGTATGCTTTATAGTAGTAAAGCTTATTTGGAATCTATTTGGGAACCTTTTGATCATGTTTGGCTTGCTCATTATACAAGCCAGACTAGTTATGAAGGAACGTATGATTTTTGGCAATTAACGAGTAATGGAAAGGTTGATGGAGTAGAAGGACCAGTTGATATTAATATCTATTATCCAAAGAGAAAATAGTGTGGTATAATGATATTAGAGGTGTAAGATGGAAACGTTTTGTAATTATGTTTTGTTATTTATGAGTTATTCTTTTTTGGGTTGGCTAATAGAAATGGTGTGCTGTAGTATTGATCAGAAAAAGATTGTACTGAATCGTGGATTCTGTTTGGGTCCATATTGTCCCATTTATGGATTTGCAGCGATTGGAATGATTTTGTTTTTAAATAAGTATTTGGATGATCCAATTGTTTTATTTGTAATGTCAGCAGTAGGGGCTTCTGTTTTAGAATATTTGACGAGTTATGTGATGGAAAAGCTATTTAAGGCTAGATGGTGGGATTATTATGATAATTCGTTTAATATTAATGGAAGGATTTGTTTACAAAATAGTATTTTATTTGGTTTGCTTGGTGTATTTTTGCTTTGTGTTTTGAATCCTTTTTATACTAGTATTCTTTTAAAGATTCCTGTTTTGGTACGTTGTATTATTGCTTTTGTTTTACTGTTTATTTTTGTTTTTGATAATATTATTTCATTTGTTACAGTGTTTCAGATTCGTTCTAATGCAGTTTTGTTGTTACAAGATTCTACTGCTTTGATTAGTAAACAGGTAAAGGAGATTCTTTCTAAAAATAGAGTACTTAAGAAACGTTTGTTAGAAGCTTTTCCAAGAGCGAAGGTGTTGAATCAAGAAAAGATATTGGGTACGATTCGGCAAACGTTAAAGAAAATAGGTCGCAAATCATGATATATTTGATTGGTATTAATTTGGTTGCGTTTGTTCTTTGTTATGTGGATAAAAAAAGGGCAATTGCGAATCGATATCGAATTTGTGAGAATGTGTTATTGTTGGTTTCTTTGATTGGTGGTGTATTTGGTTTTATACTTTCTATGTATTTGTTTCATCATAAAACTAGGAAGTTGAAGTTTTTGATTTTGGAGCCTATTTTTTTGTTTTTTTGGACGTTTTTAGGAGGTGTTTTATGATTACATTTGTGTGGTATCCAAAGTGTAGTACTTGTAAGCGTGCAAAGGCTTGGTTGGATCAGAGAGGAATTGGTTATGTAGAACGAGATATTGTGCTTGATCATCCTAGTGTGGAGGAGATTATGGGGTGGTATCGTCAGTATCAAGAACCGATTCAGAAGTATTTTAATACGAGTGGCAATTTATATAAGGAATTACATTTGAAGGAAAAAAGACTTTTAATGAGTGAGAGGGAGCAATTGGAGTTGTTGGGTACGAATGGGATGTTGGTTCGCAGGCCTCTTATTATTAGTGAAAAAGGAATTTTGATTGGGTTTAAGGAAGATGAATGGAAACGTTTTTTTGAGGAGGATCGTGTATGAATATTGAAAAGTTGTTAGGTATTAAATATCCAATTATGCAAGGAGCGATGGCTAGGATTGCGGATGCGACTTTAGCAGCTGCTGTTTCGAATGCAGGTGGGCTTGGAATTATTGCTGGTGGAGGACTTAGTAAGGAAGAACTTCGTTTTCAAATTCGAAAGTGTAAGGAGTTGACTTCTAATCCGTTTGGGGTAAATATTATGTTAATGGCTCCAAATAGGGATGAGTTAGCGCATCTTTTGGTAGAAGAGGGCGTAGCTGTAGTAACAACAGGGGCTGGGAGTCCAGAACCTTATATTGCTATGTGGAAAGAAGCTGGGATTAAGGTTATTCCAGTTGTAGCTAGTGTGAAACATGCTTGTAAGATGGAGTCACTTGGGGTAGATGCGATTGTTACTGAAGGGACTGAGGCAGGTGGACATATTGGTAGTACAACGACATTGTGTTTGGTTCCTCAAGTTGTAGATGCAGTATCGATTCCTGTGATTGCAGCAGGTGGAATTGCTTCTGGAAGAGCGATGAAGGCAGTGGAGGCTTTGGGGGCAACTGGCGTACAGATCGGTACTTTATTTTTGGCGACTTTAGAGTGTCCAATTTCGGATTCTTATAAAAGGGCTTTGGTAATTGCGAAAGATACAGATACAGTTGTTACCGGTCTTCATGTAGGGGCTCCTGTTCGAACTCTTAAAAATAAGATGACAGATGCTTATTTGAAGTTGGAAGGAGAGGGAGCTTCAAGGGATGAGTTAGAGAAGTTTACAATGGGATCTTTAAAGAAAGCTGTTGATGGTGACATAGAAAATGGTTCTTTAATGTCTGGTCAAATTGTTGGTATGATTTCTGAGATTCGATCTGTTAAAGAAGTGATTGAAAGATTGATGAATGAATATAAAAACTGATTTTTGAGGTCAGTTTTTTTTAGAAAAAAATTTTAGTTTAGAAGACATCAAAAATAAAGCTTTCCAAAACTGACATTACTTTTTATCTAAATTAAAATGAAGAATTAATTAAACTGAGCTGGAAAAGGAGTTTTTTGTGGATTGAAAAAGCAAGATTACAGAAGGTTTTAGAACTAAAATAGTTTTATTAATCTTATAGAAATTGATATTGAAGTAATTGAAAATGCTGTTACTTATGATTATAGTAATGGTCTAACCAAAGGATTTAATTTTTTAGGGTGTAATTTCCTGAGGTAGTTCATTAACAAAACTAAGGTTATAAAAAGACAGAGGTATGGTCGATGTAATTTTGACCTACTCCGTCTTAAAATTTTAGCAATAATAATTATTTTGTTTTTGTATTTGTTTTTTCATTAATTGGTTCAATAGATCTACTAACAATAGTAATTATATCATTGTTATCTAATTCTCCTTGTATTGCTTTTGTCAATTCATCAGTTGTTAAATAGCCAGTAATATTTTCTTCATTAGTAATTTCATAATGATGAACTACAGTTTTATAAATTGTTTTTTTCTGACAATTTTTGCTTCCAAAATACTCTCCTGATATAATACTATAATAATGATGATATTTATCATCACAAGTATCAATTGCAACTGCAATGTCTTTAGAACCATCTTCAAAAGTAACTACACAAGTATTTTCTAAAATAGTTCCTTTTAAAAGATTATTTCTATTAGTATCTTCACATCCTGTTAATGTTGTAGCCGCAAGAGTACCAGCTAATACACAAGCCACTAATTTAGATGTTGCCTTTTGATTGATTTTAAAATTTTTAATTCTCATAATTATTTTCTCCCTTCGGAACTTGAATAATATTATGTTATAAAATCTGCAAAAAGTCAAATGTTTTTTACTATTTTCATTGAAAAAGAGTAAAACCCCCTGAAGGAGCCGAAAGGCTCCATTTTTGTTGTTTTGGATTAAATTTTGTTAAGATTAATATGAAAAAGTTTAAAAAGTGTTAATTATGATTAAAAAAATTCAATAAAAATGCTACCTAAAATAGTATAAATAATTCCTTTAAAATGGTATAATATTTATACGAGGAGGCTTAACTATGTTAGATAAATCATTTCAAGAAATAACAAGTAATATTAAAAATGATATTACTAAAACCCAATTAGAAATTATGACCGATGCTAATAAAAAATTAGTTAATTTGTATTTTAATATTGGTAAAACATTAGAAGAAAATAGTAGTTGGGGAAATAAGTTTATTGATAATGTTGCAATAGAATTAAAAATGTCCTTCCCTAATTTAAAAGGTTTTTCTGTTCGTAATTTAAAATATATGAAATCTTTTTATAATGAATATAAAGATGATGAAGAATTTGTGCAACTGGTTGCACAATTGCCTTGGAAACATAATATTACTTTAATGCAAAAAGTAAAAGATAAAGAGATTCGAAAATGGTATATGAGTAGATGTTTAGAAGATGGCTGGTCTGATAGTATTCTTGTATATCAAATAGATACTAACCTTTATGATAGACAAGTAAGTGCGATAAAACATAATAACTTTGGATTAACATTAAAACAAAATAGTGATCTTGCAAACAATATGATGAAAGAACCTTATGTATTTGATTTAATTGAGTTAACACAAGACTATAAAGAAAAAGAATTAGAAAACAAAATGTTAGGTAAGCTAAAAAATATTTTACTTGAACTAGGTAATGGTTTTTCTTTTGTTGGAAATCAGTACAAAATAACAATAGATAATCAAGATTTTTATATAGATTTATTATTCTATCATATCAAACTAAAATGCTATATTGCAGTAGAATTAAAAGTTGTAGAGTTCAAACCAGAATTTGCTAGTAAAATGGGATTCTATCTTACTGCTTTAGATGAAGAAGTAAAGGATGAAAATGATAATCCATCTATAGGAATTATTTTATGTCAAAATAAAAGTAATAAAATAGTTGATTATACTTTAAAATATATAAATAAGCCTGTTGGGGTTAGTGAATACAAGATATTTGAACAACTAACTCAAGAAATTCAAGAAAAATTGCCTACTGAGGAAGAAATTAGATTACATTTGCCAATGGTAGAAGATAAATAATATGGAAAAATATGATATGCAGCTTACCGAAGAGAATCTTGTTGATAGTATTGAAAAAGATTATTTAGGGGAAAATAAAAAATTAAGTAAATTAATTGATATATTAAACAGTTTAAATAGTAATGTGGTTATTTCGATTGATGGAAACTGGGGAATTGGAAAAACTATATTTGTAAAGCAGTTAGAATTAATTAACAAAAAGAAAAATTTAAATACATTGAATAAAAACTCTGCAAAAAAGTTTAAAAATAATTATATTGTTTTTTTATTATAATGCTTGGGAAAATGACATGCATGATTCACCATTGTTATCATTAATTTATAATTTAATTAATGATTATCCAAAAGAAAAGAACCAAACTACAAATAGTAAAGTACAATTACCCTTTAACTTAAAGGAATTATTAAAATCTATAAGTGGAAATTTAATAGATCTTGATAAAGTTACATCTTTTGAGGATATCCTCAAGGAGATATTTACAGTAGAAGAAAAAAAGAAATGCACTAAATCAATTATTGAAAAATATAATACCAAATGATAAAAAAATGCTTTTTATTGTAGATGGATTGGATAGATGTAAACCTATTTTTGCGGTAAATTTATTAGAAACTTTAAAACATTTTTTTTGCAATGATAATATAGTTTTTATAGTATCTACAAATAATGAGCAATTAAGTCATACAATTAACAATTGCTATGGAAGTAATTTTGATGGATATAGTTACTTAAACAAATTTTATGATTTAATAATAGAATTAGATGGGATAGATACCGAAAAATATTTAAGCAAAGTATTTAGTATAAATAAGACTAGCCAATTTTGGAATTATTCTTTATTTGCAATAATTGATTATTTCAAACTTAATATGAGAGAAATAAATAGGGTTTTATCTGATTATGATTTATTAGCGCTTATTTTCAAAACTTTATATGGTGGTATTTATGAAGAAGATATGGTAGCAAAACATATATTCTTGCCTTATTGTTTAGGATTAAAAGTACATAATAGAAATAAATTATCATTATTTTAAAATGGGAAAGGACTTAAAGAATTATTAGGTTTTGTTTTGCAAGAAGAAAAAATAAAAAAAATGTAGAAAGAGAAATTTCAAGAATAAATAATCAAAAGGAAAAAACTAAAGAAAATATTGAAGAGTTAGTAACAAGAAGGTACAATCATTATTTCACAAAAATTAAAGATGATACTCATGAATTAGACTATAATAAGCAAAATTTTGAAACTTTATATTTATACTTTAGTTTATTTTAATCAAAATTGGGAAAATATAAAGAAAAATAAAGGTTTTAAAATTAGATAAACTAGAATTTAATAGCCTTTGGCACAGACGCCTATGAACGAAAATTAACCATTGTTATTAAAAAATGTATAAAATAAAAAAATAGTAACCATAATAGTAATGAGGTAGAAATGCCTTAGCAACTCCTATTCTATTGATAAAACTGAATTTGTTGATTTTTGTTTTATCAATTCTATAATCAAGTGAGAGGGAAGAACATTGATATCTTTCCTTTTTTTGGCTATAATAATAATTGAGGAATGATACAATGAAGAACTTAGGAAAACTGTTACGTTTTTTAAAACCATATAAAAAATGGGCCTTTTTGGCTCCTTCATTGATATTTTTAGAAGTAATTATGGAACTTTTTTTGCCGTCTATTATGGCGAATGTAGTTAATGTTGGGATTGCTGAAAAAAATATTGGTTATATTATATTACATTTGGGGATTATGGTTATTTTAACTGTATTGGGTATTGTTGGAGGTATTTTAAGTACTTATTATAGTGCGAAAGCAAGTGGATATTTTGCTAGTGATTTAAGAAAAGAATTATTTCATAAAATATCTAACTTATCTTTTTTCAATTTAGATAAAATTAAGACAGGACATTTGGTAACGATTATTACAAATGATATTACTTTAATTGGAAGTGTTTTAATGCTTTGTTTGCGTTTTATTTTTCGGGTGCCAGTGATTGTAATTGGAAGTTTAATTATGGCACTTACAATTAGTCCAAAGCTTTCTATGGTATTGCTTATTTTAATTCCATTTATGATTGTTGTTGTATCGATTGTTATGAAAAAAGCGTTTCCTTATTTTCAAAAAATGCAAGATAGTGTTGATGAAGTAAATACAGTAGTTAGGGAAAATTTAAGCGGAATTCGTGTTGTAAAAGCATTTGTTATGGAAGAACATGAAATCAAACGTTTTGAAGAAGTTAGTCAACATTTAATGGATGTTACTGTGAAAGGGACTCGTATTATGGTAACTGCTCTTCCAATTGTGATGTTGTTTATTCATATTGCGACAGTTCTTTTACTTTGGTATGGTGGAATTGAAGTGAATTTGGGAACATTACAAGTTGGAGATATCATGGCTTTTATTGAGTATTTGACGAATATTTTGACAGCACTTATGATGGCGTCCATGGTTATTGTGATGCTTTCTAGAAGTGAGGTTAGTGCATTTCGAATTAATGAAATACTTGGATTAGATCAGGATTTAGAAGATGGAAAACAGGCTTTGTCTTTAGAAACTATGACTGGGAAATTAGAATTTAAAAATGTTAGTTTTGCGTATGATAATGGATCAGGAGATGCGGTTTTAAAAAACATTAATTTTGTGGTTCATCCAGGTGAAACCATTGGTATTATTGGTGGAACTGGAAGTGGGAAAAGTACACTCGTAAATTTAATTCCAAGATTTTATGATGTCTCTAGTGGTGAAATTTTAATCGATGATATTAATATCAAAGATTATCGTCTTTCTTTTATTCGGAAATATGTTAGTATTGCTTTACAAAAACCATTTTTGTTTTCTAAAACAATACGTGAAAATTTGTCTTATGGAAATGAACGTGCTACTGAAGAACAATTGGTAAATGGAGCTCATATTGCATGTGCATATGAATTTATTCAAGAAAAAGGAATGGATTATGTTTTAGAACAGAGAGGTGTGAATTTATCAGGTGGTCAAAAACAACGTTTGTCGTTAGCTCGAGCAATCATATCAGATCCTAAGATATTGATACTGGATGATACTTTGTCTGCAGTAGATATGAAAACAGATCATCAGATTCGAACAAATTTGAAGCCATTTTTAAAAGATAGAACTACTATTATTGTAGCAAGTAAAATTGCATCAATTATGGAGCTAGATCAAATTTTAGTATTAGAGGATGGAGAGATTGTAGGAAAAGGAACTCATCAAGAGTTAATGCAACATTGTCAATTTTATCAAGAACTTTATCATTCACAGTTAGAAAGGGGGGAAGAACGTGGAAAAAGCATTGAATCCTAAACAAACAATGAAACGTCTTTGGGGATATTTGAAAAAAGATCGTTTAAAATTGGGATTTGTTACTTTTTTTGTTTTGTTTGCAACGGTTGCTAGTGTGATTGCTCCTTATTTGCTTAGTGTAGCGGTGGATCAATTTGTCGGAAAGGAGGATATGAAGCCATTATTATTTTTATGTATCGCTTTGGTTATACTTTATTTATTAATTACGTTTTCTAGATGGATTACGAATTATATTATGGTTCGTATTTCAGAGCAGTCGATGTATTATTTGCGTACAGATTTGTTCCAGCACTTAGAAAAGTTAGATTTGAGTTTTTTTGATCAACATAAAAAAGGAGATTTGATGAGTCGTTTTACGAATGATATTACGATTATTGATGATGCTTTGAGTGAAGCCGTTATTCAAATTATCAGCAGTGTATTAATGTTGGTTGGTGTGACTGTTATTATGTTTATTATGAATCCTTTTTTGGCTCTTGCAACAATTGTTACGGTTCCGATTTTCTTTTGGATTGTAGTGAAAATCGGAGTCGCTTCTGGAAAGTATTTTATGAAACAACAAGATAATTTGGGAAAGTTAAATGGAGTATCTGAAGAAATGATGACTGGTATGCGAGTGATCAAAAGTTATTGTAAAGAAGACGAATCGGTTTTAGAATTTGAACAATATAATAATGCTCTTAGAGAAGTTTCTATTAAAGCAGAGTTATATTCAAATTTGGTAATTCCTGCTAATGTGGCTGTGAATAATATTGGATATGTACTGATTATTGCAGTTGGATCTATTATGACGGTGTTTGGACATGCTACTGTTGGAAATATTTTGGCTTTTGTTACATATGCAGATATGTTTCGTAGACCAATCAATCAGTTAGCGACTTTATATGCTTCTATTCAGGCTGCTTTGGCAGGGGCGGAACGAGTGTTTGAGGTAATGGATCAACCAATTGAAATTGTAGATGTGAAAGAGCCTATTTCATTTGATCATGTAGAAGGGTTTGTTTCGCTAGAACATGTTCATTTTGGGTATACAAAAAATAAGCCAATATTAAAGGATATTAATTTAGAGGTTTCAAAGGGAGAATCGGTGGCTTTGGTTGGGCCTACAGGTGCTGGAAAAACAACGATTATTAATTTGTTAACTCGATTTTATGATGTTAGTGATGGTGTGATTAAAATTGATGGTATTGACATTTCTAAAGTGAAGCAAAAAGAACTTCGAAAAAAGATTGGAATTGTTTTACAGGATACTCATTTATTTAAGGGAACAGTGAAAGAAAATATTCGATATGGAAATAAGTTTGCTACCGAATTGGAAGTGATTGAAGCGAGTAAAAAGGCTCAAGCACATCAGTTTATTCATCGACTTCCTAACGGATATGATTCTATTGTAGAAGAGGAAGGCAGTAATTTTTCTGAGGGTGAAAGACAATTGATTGCGATTGCTCGAGCGATTTTAGCGGATCCAGATATTCTTATTTTGGATGAGGCAACGAGTAATGTAGATACACGGACAGAACTTCAAATTAATCAAGGAATGAAAGAGCTTATGAATGGAAGAACTAGTTTTGTGATTGCACATCGTTTATCTACCATTCGTAGTGCGGATACGATTTTGGTTTTGAATCATGGAGAGATCATTGAAAGAGGTAATCATGAACAGTTATTAGCACAAAAAGGTTTTTATTATGATTTGTATATGAGTCAATTTGAGGATTAACTGTATAGAAATGTCATTCCTTTATAAAAGAAAACAATTTTGTCTTTTCAATTTACGAAAAAATTGATATACTTATAAATAGATAGAATAAGGAGGATATCATATGGATAAAAGCAAGAAAACAAAGATTATTTTGATTTCTGTATTGGTAGTTGTGATTATTGCAATTGTAGCGATGGTTCTTGTCTTTATGAATAAAGGAAAAAATTCAAATAATCCAAATAATAATTCCAATCAAAATGGTGAAAATAACAACGGAAACTCTAATGGAGGAAGTGGAAACGGAAGCTCTGGAAATAATGGAGGAAGTGGAAATGGAAACTCTGGAAACAATGGAGGAAGCGGAAATGGAAGCTCTGGAAATAATGGAGGAAGTGGAAACGGAAGCTCTGGAAATAATGGAGGAAGTGGAAACGGAAGCTCTGGAAACAATGGAGGAAGCGGAAATGGAGGCTCTGGAAACAATGGAGGAAGTGGAAACGGAAGCTCTGGAAACAATGGAGGAAGCGGAAACGGAAGCTCTGGAAACAATGGAGGAAGCGGAAATAATGGTGGTAGTCCCAAATTACAGTTTAAGAACTTTTCTTGCAGAAAAACTTATGATGATAGTGGAATTCGTACTGTAGATAGCATTAAAGTTCGTTATCAAGTTGGAAAAGGCGTTTTAAGTGATGAAACAATTCGGACGATATCAGCAATTGATGCAACTGGACAAACTGATCTTCCATATGTAGCAGAATATTATCAGGAATGGATCAACAAACTTGGAAAAGTAAAAGGGTTTACTACAAAATATGTGCCGTCAGGGGACAAGCATGTGTTTACTGTGAAAACAGATTATACAAAAGCAGATTTTTCAAAAATTTCATATGAATATAAAGAAAATGAAGGTGATGATGTATTGCACGCGTTTAATGATGTTCGAAAAACAGATACATTAGAATTGGTTACAGAATATTTCAATATTGCAGGGTATACTTGTCAGATAAGTGAGGGATAGAAATGAAACAAAAAAAAGAGAAAAAAAGTGTTTTAAAATCAATGATGG
This sequence comes from uncultured Mycoplasmatota bacterium, assembly GCA_947365915.1. GTDB lineage: Bacteria > Bacillota_I > Bacilli_A > RF39 > UBA660 > MGBC102946. The sequence goes on along the minus strand of CANAXT010000010.1, from coordinate 16,224 downwards.
AATCGTGGAAAAAAATGGATTCTGAACGAAAAACGGTCATTGTGATAGTTGCTGTTGTATTACTATTTATGGTATGTATGCCATATTTGTATAAAGGTTGGGTTAATTTTAGAGATAATGGTTTTCACTTTGGATCAGATAAAGGTGGTAGTACTGTAAAAAAAGAGCCAAAAGATCCGAATGCTGGAAAAACACTTACTATGACATGTTCACAATCATTAAAAGATAATGATTATACGACTAGTATAAAAACGGTAATTACTTATGTTGATAAGCAACTTAAAAAGGAAGATTATACATTAACTATGAAGGCTATTAGTGATATTGGAAAAGAGGAATTGCCAATTCGAAAAGAGCTTTATACAGAATCAGAAGAAATTTATAAAAAGTATAAAGGTTTTTCTGTAAAATCGAATTTGAATAATGATACGTTTTCATTTAATGTAGTTACCAATTATGCTGATGTTGATCGTGATGCTATCAATGCAGAATCTGAAACAGGAGTTAGTAGTGTGTTTGTTGATTTAGAGTTTAATCAAAGTATTGATAGTGTGAAATCTTATTATGAGGGTATGGGATTAACGTGCAGAAAATAGTCAGAATTGACTTTTTTTTGTTTATTATTAAATTTTTTCATTCATAATGAATTAGGAGGAATTTATGAAACGAAAAAGTATATGGTTAGAAAATATTTATGATCAAGAGTCTATTTTAAGACAAGATATTACGTGTGATGTCTTGATTGTGGGGGCAGGAATGACAGGGGTTGCTACTGCTTATCATCTTCGGAATAAGGGATTCAATGTAGTGGTAGTGGATAAAAATAAAGTTGGACATGGTATTAGTGCTAGAACGACTGGGAAAATTACTTATTTGCAAGAGACGATTTATAGTGATTTAAAAAAGAAACATTCTCTAGATGTATCAAAAAAGTATTTGGATTCTCAATTAGAGGCAATTGAATTGATTAGGTCAATTATAGAGGAACATCATATTGATTGTGATTTTGAATCTGTTGTGTCTTATGTTTTTTCACAGCATGAGAATTCATCTGTTATGGAAGAAAAGAGGTTATTGGAACAATTTGGTGTTGAGGTGGAACAAGAAGGAAATGCGATAAAGGTGGACGGAACTTATGTGTTTCATCCAATTAAATATATTTTATCTTTGAAAGAAATTTGTAAGCAGTCTGGGGTTCAGTTTTATGAGAAGACGGATATTCATTTTATGAAAAAAGGGAGTCATGGTTATATATGTGGCAATGAATTGGTGTCTATATGCGCTAAAAAGATAGTATTTGCTTGTCATTATCCTTATTTTTTATTTCCATTTTTGATTCCTTTAAAATGTACTTTAGAGCGATCTTATGTATCGGCTGCTAAGGTGGAAAAGGTAGAACCATATTCTGCTATTAGTGTGGATCAGCCCGTCGTTTCAATACGTTATCATCAGGATGAGCGAAATGGTTATATGATTTATGCATCAGAGTCACATCCGTTATATCAAAAGTATGATTCCAAGAAACATTTTGATGTGTTAGAGAAGTCTGTTTTGAAGATGGGGCTTAGGCCGAGGTATATGTGGAGTAATCATGATATTATGACGTTTGATCAGCTTCCATTTATTGGAAGATTGGAGAAGGGAAGTAGAGATCTTTATTTGGCAACAGGATATAATACTTGGGGAATGACGAATAGTAATTTGGCTGGAAAAATTATTTCTGATATGATTTTAGATATTTATAATCGTTATGAGGAATTGTTTTCTCCATTACGAAAGTTACATATAGAGTCATTGCCAAAAATTATTTATGGTGGAATGAAGCCAATGATTGAAAATAAGGTGTGGAAAAGTAAAAAATGGAATCCTGATAATGTCTATTTTGAAGGAGATTTGGCAATTTATGTGGATAAGTGGGGAAAGGAACATGTTGTTTATAATCGTTGTCCACATATGAAGTGTAGTTTGTTATTTAATTCTGTGGAAAAAACATGGGATTGCCCTTGTCATGGTTCTAGGTTTGATTTGGATGGACATGTGATTATTGGTCCTAGTAATTACAATATTACGTATTATCATTGATGTTTTTTGATTTTCCTTTATAATAAATTTAGGTGGTATTATGGAAAAAGCAAAATTTGGAGTGGCAGGATTTCCAATTCATTTTTTTGAGGAATATAAAAAGAGAGAATACATTTTTCAGTGGTTGGAACAGTTAAATTTAGATGTGATTGAGTTACAATGTACTTATGGCATCCGCATGAAAGAAGAACAGGCAAATCTTTATCGTGATCTTGCTTTAAAGCATCATATTATGATGACGATTCATGCTCCATATTATATATGCTTGGCTTCTATGAAGCCAGAGACTGTAAAGCGGTCACAATTAGAAATAAAAAAAGCTTATGAGCTTGCAAAAATATTAGGAGTAAATCGTATTATTTTTCATCCAGGCGGAGGGTTTCAGGATCGAAAGGAAGGTCTTGAGCAGTTGATTGCTGCTCTCAATGAAATCGTTCCTGAATTGGATTCGTCTATTCATCTTTATCCTGAAATTGGTGGGAAAGTGAATCAGTTAGGAAGTTTAGATGAAATTATTGAAATTTGTAAGCGTGTTCCTATTGCGTATCCTTGTATTGATTTTGCGCATCTTCATGCAAGAGAGTTGGGATCTATGAAGAGTAAGGAGGCGATGATAGCAGTACTTGATAAAATTGAATCTGAACTTGGAAGAGATAAGTTGTTACAGACTCATTTTCATGTGTATCCTGTAGATTATACAGATAAGGGGGAAAAGGTTCATAAAGCATTTGGTGATCGTCCAGAAAAAGGGCAATTGTCTTTGTTTGAAGAAGATTTGGAGTATTATCCTAGGGCAGAAGATTATATTAATGCGATTAAGGAAAAGAGACTGGAACCAATTACGATTTGTGAAGCTCATAATACACAAGATGTTGGAGCAATTTTAATGAAATCATTATATCAAAAATAAAAGACCTCATTGGTCTTTTGTTACATCTACCCAGTCAGTCATGTGGCTATATTGTTCTAATTCTTCTATGGTTAATCCAATGGCAGAATGTGCGTCTCCACAAGCTGGATAAACTTTGGTAAATTTTTTTAAAGAAACATCAAGGTAAACTGGAAGAGGTTTTTTTAAACCGAATGGGCAAATTCCTCCTATCATATGACCTGTATATTCGAATGCTTCTTCTGGTGTTAGCATTTTTGCTTTTAATTTGAATGTTTTTTTGAACTTGGAATTGTCTATTTTTCGGTTTCCTGCAGTAACAACCAGTAGACATCCATCTTTTGATTTTAGTGTGATTGTTTTTGCGACTCTAGCAGGTTCTATATGAAGAGCATGGGCTGCTTCTTCGACTGTCGAGGTGCTTTCTTCTAAAATAATAATTTGGTCTACAATTCCAATTTTTTCAAATTCATTTCTCACTTCTAGTAGTCCCATAAATCCTCCTCATTTCTATTGTAGCATATTCTAAAAAAAAAACAAGTTTTCTATTTGATTGACTTTGATGGTGGTGGGTGGTAAAATAAGTATTAATTTTGTGAGGGGGGATTTGGATGGAAAAACAAGCTGCAGCAGTGGTGAGTTATTATGTTTTGTGCAATAAATTAAAACATGTGATTCGCTCTGGTTGGAAGGTATGGAATGTAAAAAGAGAACGATTAGAAAGTATTGCAGAGCATGTTTATGGTGTTCAGCAATTGGCTATTATTATGTGGTCAGAGTATGGCTACGACATTGATATTTCTCGTGTGTTGTTTATGCTTGCAATTCATGAGTTAGAGGAAACTGTGATTGGTGATTTGACGTTATGGGATGTATCTATAGAGGAAAAGTTATCTCAAGGACATCAGGCAGTGCAAATGATTCTTCGTGATGTATTAAGGCAAGATCAAATTAAGTCATTGATTTTTGAATTTGATGAACGGAAAACGGAAGAGGCTCGATTTGCGTTTTATTGTGATAAGTTAGAATGTGATATTCAAGCGAAATTATATGGTGAGGAGAATTGTGTTGATTTAAGTGATCAGGAAGGAAATGTTGTATTTCATGATGAATTGGTCCAACGTTTATTAAATGAAGGTAGAGATTGGTCTTCTATGTGTTTGGCTTTTAGTAGAGAAAAATACGGTTATGATCCACATTTTACTGAAGTATCTTGTTATGTTGAGAAAACTCAGATTGGAAAAGTAAAATTAAAAAAAGAATCGTGAGGATTTTGTGAAGTATTTTGACAAAGTGTATGATCACATGTTATAATAAATAGACTAAATATTTCCAATATAGAAAGGAAGTCATATTATGAAAATTAACAGTGTGGATTTGGTGGTGAGTGCGGTAAGACGTAGTCAATATCCAACAGATGATAAGCCTGAATTTTTACTTGTTGGACGGTCTAATGTTGGGAAAAGTAGTTTTATTAATACCATGATTCATAGAAAAAATTATGCTAGAACTTCTGCTACTCCTGGGAAAACGCAAACGATTAATTTTTATTTGGTGAATGATGCTTTTTATTTGGTAGATGCTCCTGGATATGGTTATGCTGCAATTAATAAGACGAAGCAAAAAAAGTTTGGTTTGATGATGGAAGATTATTTGAAAAATCGTCCTAATTTGAAGCAAGTATTTTTGTTGGTTGATTTTAGACATAAGCCGACAAGTGATGATTTGATGATGTATAATTTCTTAAAGTATTATAAGTTGCCAGTTACGATTGTAGCTACTAAAATTGATAAGGTGGGGGTTACTTTGCATCAACGTCAAAGAAATGCGATTTTAGATGAACTAGAACTTGTTGTAGGGGATGATTTTGTATTGTTTTCTAGTGTTACAAAAGAGGGAAAAGAAGAAATCGGAGAAAAAATTGTTCGAACTATTTAACCATGATCTTGATTGTTTCATATAATAGTCTAGGTGATAAGATGAAAGTCATGAAATTAGATCAAGAAAACGTGGTTATTTTTTTGCCCAATTTTTCTTTTGAGGTGTTAAATCGGGATGTGTTAGAGGATTATTTTAAGGAGTTGTTTTTGAAGTTAGAGGATTGTTATGAGATAGAGATGAATGGGTTTTATCAAATTGATATTTATATGGATTCTAATTATGGTACTGTTGTAAAGATTGAGGGTGATGATATTCCTTATTTGGATTATTTTGATCATTCAGTAGAGATGAGTATTCATGTGAATAAGGATCATGGTTTTTTGTATCAGGTAGAGGATGTTTTGGATTTGCCTTCTGAGGTTTTGGAAAAGTCTAGTTTTTATCGATATCAAAATAATTTTTTTCTTCAAATTGATTCGTCAGTTTCTAAGTCTAGTTATATTCGTTTGTTGGAGTATAGTAGTTTGGTTTATGGGGAAGAGGCGCGGAAAGTGATGAATTTTGGGAAGTTATTTCATAAGAGTCTTTGTTAATTGGTTTATGTTGTGTTATAATGGAGCAAGCGAGGTGGTAATGTATGAAGAAACCTGTAGTTGCCCTTTTGGGTAGACCGAATGTTGGAAAGTCTACTATTTTTAATCGTTTGGTTGGGAAAAAGGTGTCTATTATTGAGGATACTCCTGGAATTACAAGGGATCGGATTTATGGAACTGTGGTACATAATGATAAGAGTTTTCATTTGATTGATACGGGTGGAATTGATTCTGGCGAGGCAAGTTTTAATGTGGATATTCGTGGTCAAGCTGAATTAGCGATCGATGAGGCTGATTTGGTTTTGTTTGTTGTGGATGGAAAAGAAGGGTTAACTTCAAATGATTTGGTTGTTCGTGATATGTTACGAAAGTCTAAGAAGGATGTTTATGTTGTGATTAATAAAACGGATAGTAAGTTTTTTAAGGAGCATCAGTATGATTTTTATGAGTTAGGGTTTGATCAGTATTTTGAGGTAAGTGGGGAACAAAATTTAGGAATTTATGATTTGTTAGAAGAAATTACTGCGAATTTTAATTTTGTGGAAGATGATGATTGTAATGCGATTCATTTTTCGGTGATTGGTCGTCCGAATGTTGGAAAGAGCAGTTTGGTGAATGCGCTTTTGAATGAGGATCGTGTGATTGTTTCTTCGATTGCTGGAACGACTCGTGATGCGATTGATACGCCTTTTACGTATCATGGTGAGGAGTTTGTGGTGATTGATACAGCTGGGATGCGGAAACGTGGAAAGGTATATGAGAATGTAGAGAGGTATAGTTTACTGCGTTCGATGAAAGCGATTGATCGTTCTCAAGTTTGTTTGATTGTGATTGATGCGAGTACTGGAATTGTAGAACACGATAAGCATATTGCTGGGTATGCTTTGGAGGCAGGAAAAGCTGTTATTTTGGTTGTTAATAAGTGGGATACGGTAGAGGATAAGGAATCTGCTATGAAGAGCTTTACGAAGGAGATTCGAAGCGAATTTCAGTTTATGACTTATGCTCCAATTGTGTTTTTGTCTGCTCTTACGAAAAAAAGGATTCATACGTTGATGCCAGAGATTAAAAGGGTTTATAGTAATAGTAAAAGGGAAATTAAGACGAGTTTATTAAATGATGTGATTAATGATGCTTATGCTCTTAATTTGCCTCCTTCTTATAAGGGAAAGCGGTTAAAGATTTATTTTAGTAATCAAGCTGGTACTTGTCCACCAACGTTTCATATGCAGGTAAATAATAAGGGATTGGTTCATTTTTCTTATGAGCGTTATTTGGAGAATAAGATTCGTGAGACGTTTGATTTTGAGGGAACGCCAATTGTGATTCGGTTTAAGAATAAGGGGGAACAGGAGTTATAGGGAGCGCATGGTTGCGTTTTTTTGTTTTGTTGTCAAAATGTATGATGATATTTATTTTAATGAGTATAATTTTTTATTAGTTAAATATAAAATAATTTGTAGCCAAAACGTAAAATGAAATACAGCCAAAATGTAAAATAAAATGTGGCTAAAATGTAAAAAAGTATTTATAAAAACAAAACGATATAGTATAATTTAATAAATGGAGGAGATACAATGGAAAAGTATATACCTAGAATTGTTGATGGATTATTACAAAATAAGTTAGAATATATGGGTGCTGTATTAATTGAAGGATGTAAATGGTGTGGGAAATCTACGACGGCAAGACAAGTAGCAAAAAGTTATATAGAGTTTCAAGATCCTGATAAGAAAATGCAATATGATAAAATGAATCAAACGAAGCCATCATTATTTTTAGAAGGAGAAAAGCCAAAACTTTTTGATGAATGGCAAATGTATCCAGTTGTATGGGATTCTATTCGAACTGATGTCGACCATACAGGATTAAAAGGACAATATATATTAACTAGTTCAGCAAGACCGTTAGAAGATAGTGTTATGCACACAGGAACAGGAAGAATTACCAAATTATTAATGAGACCTATGTCTTTATTTGAGTCTGGTGAATCTAATGGAAAAGTATCTTTAAGTGATATTGTTGATGGAAAGGATATTGAGGGTGTTTCTAATCTTGATTTTGATAGTCTTATTAATGCGATGATAAGAGGTGGATGGCCTGAGGCACTTAATATATCTGGTGACAATAAATATAAAATAGCTAAGGATTATATTAAGAGTTTACTCAGTGAGGAAATAAAAACAATAGATGGTGTAGAAAGAAATTTATCAAAAATGAGTGCTGTATTAAAAAGTATTTCTAGAAATATATCAACGAATACTAGTAAAACAACAATTTTGGATGATGTAAAAAATGAATTTGTCAATGAAGTTTCTAGACCGACTTTAGATGATTATTTAAATACTTTAGAAAAATTGTATATTTTAGAATATATTCCTGCTACCAATCTTAATTTAAGATCAAAAACTCCATTAAGAGTTTCACCAAAATTAGAACTGGTAGATCCATCACTAGTTATTGCCTCTTTAAATTTAAAAAGAGAAGATTTAATTAAAGATTTAAATTTTACTGGTTTTATATTTGAAAATATGTGTATTAGAGATTTAAAAATATATGCAGATGCTATGGATGCAACATTATCATATTATAGAGATAAAAATGATTTTGAAGTTGATTGTATCTTAAAGATGTCTGATGGAAAATGGGGGGCGATAGAAATAAAATTAGGTGCTGGTGAAATTCCAGAAGCTGCTAATAATTTAAACAAATTTAAAGATAAAGTGGATACTGATAAATATGGTGAACCATCATTTTTAATGATTTTAACTGGAGCAGATTATTCTTATAAAAGAGAAGATTATATTTATGTTGTATCTATTGGAACGCTAAAAAATTAATGATATTGATTGGAGTAATAGTATAGAAGATGTATGAAGAAATAAATGAATTTAAAAAAGAATATGTATATGAGCAATATACAAGAATTGTACAAGATTTTAAGGATTATGAAAAAATAACCAAGGTTAAAATGTTAGATGCAATATATAAAGTTTATGATAACCCAGATCATATTGTTGGTATTTGTACAACTAGAGAGTTAAAATATTTGAAAAAAGTATTAAATCAAGAGCCAGTTTTAGATGATAAATATGATTGGGAAAAAGATACTTTAAGGCATAAATTCTTACTTGCTTATGATTATGGTAAAGAGTTTCAGGTACCTGAAGAAATGATTGATAAAGTTAGAGAAGCTTTAAAAAGAGTAAAGTGGAGTGAAAAGAAGAAAATCGATGATTTGAATGAGTTATTGGTAGGGTATTGTAAAATTCAAGGTTCAGCGTTATTACCTACAGTGTGTCAGTTTGCTTCAGAAATTACAGGAATATCTTCTGAAGTCATATGGAATCATATGTTAAGTGATAAGGTATTTTGTTATTATGTGTTTGTTGTTAATAGAGATATAGAGCATTTTGGTGAAAATATTCCAATTGCGATTTTTCAGGATTATTATGGGATAGCAGATGAATTAGAGGAAGAAAGAAGAAAGCAAGGATTAGTAGGAACTCAAAAAATAGATCTTAAACTATTTAAAACATTGTTTTATCATGATTTTGATATTCATAATCCTAAGATTAAAAGGTTTTTGGACGAATTGAAACAGTTGCCTTTCTTTTGGTTTTCAGCGCTTGAATTAATTCGGGATTATGCTATGTTAAATATAGATCGTACGTCTTTGAAGGAGTCTATTAAGAGTGTTCCAGCGCTCGAGCATGTTGATTTAACTCAGTTTTTTAAGATTTTAGATGAAGCTGTGGATGAGATGCCATCAGGAGCACTAAATGGCTATACACCGAATGAAGCTAGAAAAATTAAGGAAAAGCAAGTGCGTTTGCAAGTTCAGAAGGCACAAAGATATGTGAGACAGCAAGATGCTTGTTTATCAAAATCGGATGCAAAATTATTTTATAAAATTTATTTTGGGTTGTTAGAATTTACGAATCAAAAATATAATATTAATGATCATATTAAAATATATCGTCGTAATGGGATTGATCCAATGGAAATTAAAGATATTGTGGATAAATATTGGGAAAACAAAGATGTAATTACATCAGAATTTTGTTTGTCTAATCCATATAAATTTAATGGGGAGGAATTGAATATCGCAAACGAGTTTCAAAAAGGAATTCGAGGTTTATTTATTATCGCTAGATATGAGTTAGAATATACTGCTTTTATGAAGCAAGATCGAATCTATATGGTAAAAGGTATTAATGATAATATTGATAATATTATTCCATATGATGAGTTACCACATGTTGCGATTACTTCTATTATTCCATTTAAAGGGAATTTAGTTTACGATGGGATGTTACTTGGAATGGCTGTAAAAATGGGGAGTAATTTTGACGAAATGGTTGAAAAGGAATATGATTCGCTTATGAAGTATTATCATTTGTAGTGAGGTTTGGATGAATTTAAAAAGGGAAATCGCAAGGAAGATAAAATTTGTGGCATGCTAAATGAATTAACGAAACTATGATGAAAAATTCATAGTTTTAATATGGTTTAAATTTATTATATTATTTCGTATGTTAGACAAAACGAAATTATTGTATTACAATGGATATAAGAAGAAAGGTTGTGAATGGAAGAATGGATAAACAGATAGAAGAATTAACACTATTATTACTTTATTTAACTGCTTGGAATGAAGAGGGTTATTATTTCGATCAAGATGATCAAGTGGAAAAAACAGTTTTAAAGCATAGTTGGAAGGGGTATTCTTTTGATGCATTAAATGCGCTAACTGATCAGGGATATTTGTTTGATGGCAAACATAGAAATAAATCAGTTACGTTAACGAAGGAAGGAGAATTATTGGCTCAAGAGCTAATAAAGAAGTATATAAAAGATGAGAATTAATTATAAAGATGAATTTGAAGAAAAGATACTTTCTAGAGGGTATGAATATTATAAACAAGGGTTGGTAGAAAATGTTCATGAAGAAGGAGATGTCATTGTAGCTAAAGTTAGTGGGACAAGTGTTTATCAGGTTTTTGTTTATCTTGAAGATCATGATTTAATGGAAGCTGGTTGTAGTTGTCCGTATGCGAGTGAAGGACTTTATTGTAAACATATAGCGGCTTTATTATATTATTTAGAAGAGCATGATATTGAAGAATGCTCTGGTATTTATCAAAGTAAAAAACAGGAGATTCGTGGTATTTTGAGACAGATTGATAAGCAGGATTTAGAAGATTTTTTAGTGAAGTTATTAGAGAGTGATGAGCATATTTATGATCAATTTCGGTTAAAGTTTCATCATTTGTTTCCTGTTTTAACACTCGCTCAGTATCGAAAGAAAATATATGATGCGATTCGGTCTAGTGGTGGTAGGGATGGTTTTATTGATTATCAGGAAGCTTGGGATTATGTGAATGCGATGTCTCAAATTACTGAGGAAGTGGAGGCGCTTGTTAGTCATGATCATTATGAGCTTGCTTTTGATGTTGCTACTAGTATATTAGAGACGATTCCAAATACGGATATTGATGATTCGGATGGTTCTACTGGTGATGTTGCGGATAGTTGTATTCAAATAATCGAACGTATTTTAGATCAGGTGTTAGAGAAAGATGAGAAATTGTCGCTTGATATTTTACAATATATTTTTCATGAGACGATGACAGATTATTTATCTAATTATGGAATTGAACTATATGAGTTATTTCGTTATTATATTGATGGTAAGGTGTATTTAGAAAAAATTGAACAACATTTGGTTCATCTTTTAAAGATGCGTAAAAATGATGAGTATTGTTGGCATAGAAAGTATTATGTTGATTATTTGGTTTCTATATATGATATAGGAAATCATCAGGAAAAGATTTTGGAATTGTTAGAGGAATATTCGTTTGATTATGATGTTTGTTTTAGGTTAGTGGATGAATATATGAGGATAAAAGATGGAGATAAAGCAATTCAGTTATTGAAGGATCGTTTGGAAGAAACGGGTTCTGTTAATGATGCTCGTTATGCTTTTAAGTTAAGTGATATTTATTTTGAGTTGAATATGATGGAAGAATATAAACAGATTTTATATCAGTTATTATATGATTTGAGTAAGTATAATATTGAAGTTTATAAAAAAATTAAGAAGCTTTATTCTCGTAAGGAATGGTTAGTGGAAAGGCAGAAGATTATTGATAAGGTGTTAAAAGAGAAAGATATATATTTTTATCATATTTTGAATATTTATATTGAGGAAAAAATGTATGATGATATTTATTCTGTTGTAAAAGATAAAGAAATGGATGTTATTGTTCGTTATGAAACGTATTTGTTACCGAAATATAATCAGGAACTGATTGGGATTTATTTGGATCGTTGTAGGGAGTTTGCGAAGGTAGCGAATAATAGAAATTTATATAGAAAGTTGGCTTCGGATTTGAGACATATTAAGGAGATGAAACATAGTAAGGTTTTATATGAGAAGTTATTGTCAGAAATTCGTTTGCAATATCGGAATCGGCCTGCAATGCAGGATGAGTTGAGGGGATTATAAATTGAATTTATTGTATGTGAATATTAGAAAGCCAGGAAATAAATGAGATTAAAATGGAGGTGTTATCAATGGCTAAAGTATTGACTTTTAGAGTTGGAATTGAAGGATTAGAGGATAAAATATGGAGGGTAATTGAAATTACAGATCGGAGAACGGTTGCTGATTTGGCGTATACGATACTTGCAACGTTTGATTCTCTTGCGTATCATTTGTATCATATAAAGTTTCATGGTAAGGTTTATGATTGTTGGGTTTGTATTGAGGATAATCATAGTAAAATTCCACCTGTGAACGCAGTAGTAACGACATTGGGAAGTATTGGTTTAACAGAGAATGATGTTATGGAAATGGATTATGATATGGGTTCTACTACGACTTTTAAAATTACTTATTTGGGTTCTCGAGATATGGGTGAATATGATGGACATCTTTATCCATATATTGTTGATGGAGCGGGACGTGGAATGCTTGATGATATTAGTGATTTTCAGTTAAAGGCAATTGTTGATGATATTGATGAAAAGGGGTATTCTGATCATTATGTTACGCCTGGATATGAGAAGTGTGAAAAATATGATTATCGTAAGTTTAATATAAAAACAAATAATAAAAATTTAAAAGGATTAGTTTTAGAAATTAAGAATGGCTATGAGGTCAAAGGATAAGTAGATGGGAATATGGGTAATTTTTTTGATAGTCAGGAAGAGGCAATTAATTTTATAGTGAATTTAAATAGAAATTTATTTTTGAATCGTAAAGATCATATAAAAAAGTATTATAGAGCTCGGAAAATACATTCTAGTGTGTTAGAGATTATGGTGAACTATATTGATAGTGGTAAGTTACCTATTGATGAATATTTTGATCGTATTGTTTTTGATGTACGAAGAGAAACGAAAGGTTTAGAGATATTTTTAGATAATCAAGAACTCAATGACGCGGTGATTTTTAACGAGTTATTTATGTATAAAACTCATAATAAGTTTCCGTCTTTAACTGAAATATATATTCAGAAGAAGAAATTTAAGTCACAGGAAAAGGTAAAAATGTTTTATGCTATGAATGATTCGATTGTTGGATTATTTAAAGTAATAGGTTATGATAATGTAAATGGGTATGTGACTTATCAGGATGTTTTTACAAAGAAGAAGTATAAAATAATTGATATTTCGATGAGTAGTCTTGGTAAATTGAATGAGGGACGTGAATTATATATTTATAATCGTATTATTGTTTATGATGGAATATGGTTTGGTACTGGACTTCCTTGTATTTTTAATGGAAATAATAAGTGGTTGAAAGATTTTATAAAGCATCATAAGTATACTAGTAGTAGTAATTTTTCAAGGTGTTTAATGCTTTATGATATTGCTAGAAATGGTGAGAAGATTAATGCGGTTAATTATAGTGATTATTAGATGTGGGAGATTTACTAGTTTGTAATTTTTTGTGTTTGGTGAATATTTTTGTTAGTAATGGTTGATTGTAAAATGAAATATATTAATTACATGCTGTCTTCAGGAGGCGATGATCATTGTGTAACGAATGTATAACAATTAAAGCTAAAAAATATTTACTAGTTATTTTCTAATGTTGAAAAAAATGATATAATATCGATAATAAGTATATTTATAAAGTTAAATATACTTTTTTGTTTGGAAGTGAAGTATTATGTATATTAGTAAATTAAAAATAAGAAACTATAAAAATTTTTATAAATGTTCTATTAATTTAGAAAGCGATGTAATAACAATTATAGGTGAAAATGGAACTGGAAAAACAAATTTATTTTATGCACTTAGACAATTATTAGATAGAAATAATAGACATTTTTTAGAAGAAAATGATTTTTCATATGAGTTAGATAAACCGAATGGTCATTGGATAATTATTAGCGTATATTTTAAAGATATTCCTAATTCTGAAGAAATTCCAGAAGCTGTTAGTTTTAATGCAAATGAAGAAAACGAAGCTATTTATACTTTAATTTTTAGACCAAATAGAATTGTAAGAAATAATTTATATACTTTATCAAAAGAATATTTAGAAATAGAAGATGCAGAAGAAAAAATTTTAAAAAAAATGCAATTAGAAGAATTTATAAATAACATAGATATAAGAAATGATTACGAGGTAAAGAGGACTGTTGGTACTATTTTTGACTTTATAGATGATGAAACTTACAAAAAAATCATTGGGGATTTTGATAATTATATTTTTCCAAGCCCTGATGATGTTCAAGAAGACTCAACTCAAATTGGTGACAAAGATGACTTTGAATTGACTAAGTTTATAAATGTTACATTTATTCCTGCAATTCGTGATGTTAATTCTGAATTGATAAAGGATGGAAATTTTTTTGAAAAGATGCTGGGATCAATATCTGAAAATATTGACGAAACAAAATGGAGCACGATAAAACAAAATTTTAATACAATAAATGACCAGTTAAAAAATATAGAAGAGTTTACCAAACTAACAGATGAGATTTTTGGAATGATGAATAACACAGTAGGTTCATCTTTTTCTGGAGATATGTTTCTAGATGTTTCTGTGCCAGAAGACAAAAATAAAATTATAAAATATTTTACTTTAAAGGGAAAAGTGGAAAATCATTTAATAGATTTATATAACAAAAGTTTGGGTGAAAATAATATTATATATTTTGCATTAAAAATGCTTCAAAATAATTATTTTATGGGCCATACTAAAAGATTATTTAATTTACTGATAATTGAAGAGCCAGAATCTCATTTACATAAACATTTACAACAGACTTTTTTTAGTGGTATTGGGAAAACTTTGAATACCCAAATAATGTTATCAACGCACTCGGTGCATATATCAGAATCATGTAATATATCTTCAATGATTGTTTTGGGAAAAAAAGGTGAAAAAAGTTGTGAAATATATTCTCCTTCAAATCAATTGAAAGAAGATGAAATTAGATATCTAGAACGATATTTAGATTCTGTTAGATCTCCAATTTTATTCTCTAAAAGTGTGATGCTAGTTGAAGGAGATGCAGAGTTAATATTTATTGATAACATACTAAAATTGAAATACGGATTTGATTTAAATGCTTATGGTATAAGCTTGATTTCTATGGACAATTGTTTTTTTGAAAAGATGTCTAAATTGTTTAATAAAGAAAGATTGCGCAAAAAATGTTCTATTTTAACTGATTTGGACAAATCTTTTGATTTAATAAATAGTGAAGCAGAAAAGTTAAGCAAAAATAGAGTAGACAAATTGAATTTTATTCATTTAAATAATGAATTTGTTAATATTTATACTAATGATTATACTTTTGAGATAGAGTTATATTCTAATAATATAGAATTATTTGCAAAATATGTAAAAGACCGTAAAATATACACTAGAGATGTTGACAGAATTTTAAAAGAATTACATGAAAATACAGATAAAACGATTAAATTTAGAAGAATTCTACTTGTTGCAAAGAATCTTGGAAAAGGGTGGCTTGCTTTAGACTTTATTGAATGGTTAAAATCTCAAGGGAAAGATTCTATAAAAAAATTTATTATTCCAGACTACATAATTGATTCACTTAAAAATTTTTTCCCTTCAGATATCTATAATAAAAAAATCTATAATCAAATTGTTAAATTATATTGTGAAAAAGAAAGGCTCAAAGAAGATGAAATAACTGATACTTTTATGCTTTATATAAGAGGTCTATATAATGAAAAATAAAAAATTTCTTCAAAAATTGAGCGATAGACAATTTGATGCAATAACAGCAGATGGTAATATTTTATTAGTTGCAATTCCAGGAAGTGGAAAAACACGGACACTTACTAATAAGATTCTTTATGAATTTGACGAAAATGATGTAAGGAATATAATTGCTATTACCTATACAAATAGAGGTGCAGATGAAATGCAGGATAGAATTTTAAAACAGGTTGGTTTTATACCTGATAATATTTGGATAGGAACTATTCATAAATTTTGCTTGGATTTTATTATTAGAAAATATAGT
Organism: uncultured Mycoplasmatota bacterium; assembly: GCA_947365915.1. Lineage (GTDB taxonomy): Bacteria > Bacillota_I > Bacilli_A > RF39 > UBA660 > MGBC102946. The sequence continues at coordinate 262 of CANAXT010000010.1, read as the reverse complement.
AGATTTTCTAAAGTATTATCTAAACCTTTTTCAATAATAGGTGAAGATGATTCAAGAAAAATAAAAGATAAATTATTTGATAAATATAATTTAGAAAATGATTATTATATTGATTATACTTTTGATATTTCTGGTCAAATAAAGGAAATAAGATATAGGGATTATGTAAATGATTATTATTCTGAATTATTAAAAAATAGAATGATAGATTTTAACTATATTTTATATGAAGCTTATAAAATATTAAATGAAAATAAATTGG
>CANAXT010000009.1 GCA_947365915.1 uncultured Mycoplasmatota bacterium | reverse complement strand
ATTAATTTGCATTTTTTTTCTTTTTTTACATCATTTTATTTTGCTTATCTATAATTAATAAAAATATAATTATAAATAATATTTTAACTAGATTTTTATTGTTCATGTCGGACCCTCCTTTTCGGAGGTAAGTCACTCATTTATTAAGACTTCCAGGTCCTTATTATACTTACTTTCTAAGTTCAAGTAAATGATTTTTGGATAGTTTTTAAAACTTGCTTTTTTGTTTATTTTTTCTTACCAATATTGAATTTTTTGTAGACAAATTTACAAAAACTGTACTCTCTTTTTTTTACTTTCAAAATATGCTACTATAAATATGGGTGATTACTTATGAAAGCAGTTGGCATTATTTGTGAATATAATCCTTTTCATAATGGACATATTTATCATATAGAACAAGTTAAAAAGCAGTTTCCAAATCATATTATTATATTAGTTATGAGTGGTCCTTTTACACAACGTGCTGATGCTAGTATTTTAACAAAGTGGGAAAAAACAGAAATTGCTCTTTCTTATCATGTTGATCTTGTAATTGAATTGCCTTTTGTTTTTGCTACAGGAGGGGCTGATCTATTCGCAAAGGGTGCGATTACAATACTAAATGAACTGCAAGTTGAATATCTTATTTTTGGAAGTGAGGAAAATGATATTCAAAAGTTATCTGATGTTGCTTCTATTTGGAATAATTCTCACTTTCAAGAGCATATTGGAAAATTGGTTTCTACTGGTATGAATTATCCTACTGCGATATCTAAATCGATTTCCCAGTTTACTGGTTTCTCTATTTCTACTCCAAATGATTTATTGGCGATTTCTTATATTAAGGAAATACAAAATATAAGGTCTCATATCATTCCATTTTCTATTCAAAGAACAAATTCTTATCATGACACTCACTTAAACAGTCATATTACAAGCGCGAGTAGTATTCGTACAGCAATTCTAGAAAAGAAAGACATCAGTTCTTTTGTTCCAGATTTAACGTTACAATTACTTCATAAGGATATTAATATTGAATTTTATTTTCCATATTTAAAGTATAAAATTATATCTGAAATAAATCATTTAATTCAATATCATGAGGTTACTGAGTCACTTGTTTCTAGAATTCAGAAATCAATTTTGAAAAGTAATTCTCTAGATGAATTCATTCATTATATAAAGTCTAAAAATGAAACTTATAGTAAATTAAAGCGGATTTGTCTTTATATTTTATGTGGTTTTACTACTTTAGAAGCAGAATTTTATAAAGCTCATCCATATATTCGAATTTTAGGTTTTTCTAAGAATGGACAAACTTATTTAAATAAAATAAAAAAAGAAGTTTCTATTCCTATGATTAGTAATTATTCAGATGATAAACAACACTTGTTAAATTTAGATTTTCGAATTCATCAAATTTATTGTTTGGTTTTTTCTGATAAAAAATATATGGAACAGGAAATCAAACAAGCCCCTATCAAAAAAGAGTCTTAATCTATAGACTCTATTTTTAATAAGTTGGTATGTTGAGCTTTATTTGATGGAAATCCACCTGTAATTACTACTTTTTCTCCACTTTCTAGGGACATAAATTCTTTGGCTTTTCTCTTACATTCAACAATTACTTCTTCTGTTGTGTCAAAGACTGGAACATGTATTGGATATACTCCCCAACTAAGCGCTACCGAGTTGGCTGATTTTTGATCGGGGCAACCTGCTAGAATAATACTGTTTGGTTTTAAGTTACTAATTTTTCTAGCTGTATATCCAGTCATTGTTGCTGCTACAATCACTTTTGCTTTTAATGTATTCGCACTTTCTACAACTCCTTTGGCAATCACTTCAGTAATGTCAATTTCTCGTTTTGAATGAAATCTGTTTTCATAGTTATATGCTTTTTCTGCTTCCATACAAATTTCTGCCATATAACGAACTGATTCTATTGGATATTTTCCCACTGCTGTTTCTCCTGATAACATTACGGCATCTGTTCCATCTAAAACGGCATTGGCAATATCACTTACTTCGGCTCTTGTTGGTCTTGAATTTGTATACATAGAGGCTAACATTTCGGTTGCTACAATACATATTTTTCCATATTCACGACATTTTTGAATCATCAATTTTTGTAGGATTGGAAGTTGTGCCATTGGTACTTCTACTCCTAGATCTCCACGCGCTACCATTACACCATCAGAGTGAATGACAATGTCTTCTAAGTTCGATATTGCAGTGTTGCTTTCTACTTTAGAAATAATTTTCATGTCTTCTCTTCCATATTCTTTTAAGATTTCACGAACTTCTAATATATTTTCTTTGGAACTTACAAATGAAAGGGCAAGAAAGTCTCCTTCATGTTGACAAGCATAGATAATGTCTTCTCTATCTTGGGTACTTAAAAATGGTACTCCTAGTTCTACTCCAGGAACATTGACTCCTTTTTTGGATTTTAAAATTCCACCATTTACTATTTTACAAGTGATTCCGTCAATTTCTTTAGAAATTACTTCTAATTTCATTAATCCGTCTTCTAATAGAATTGTATTTCCAATTTGAATTTTGTCAATTGCTTCTTTATAATTCACTGTAATTTTCTCTTTGTCTCCTACAATGTCTTCTTTGATAATACGGATGTTGGCTCCGTCTTCTAATCGAATTCCTTCTTCTGGTGCTGGTCCTGTTCTAAAGTCTGGTCCTTTGGTATCATATAAAATAGCAATCGATGCTCCTGTTCTTTTTCTGACTTCTTTTACGGATCTTACTACAGTTTCTTTTCCTTCTAATGTTGCATGTGAAAAGTTGATTCTTGCAACATTCATTCCAGATGCTACCATCTGTTCCATGACATCTGGACTAGAACTGACTGGTCCAATACTACAAATAATTTTTGTTTTTTTTAATTTTTCCATTTTTATTCACGTCCTTTTTCTATAAAGCAGTTTCCATATTACCACTATTTTTATGAAAATTCAATAGGTTATTTTTTCTGACATTTTGGACAATAATAGGTTCCTCTACCACCTACTTTTGTCTTAATTACTTTTGTATGACAGTTTTCACATTCTGTTTTTCCATGTATGTAAAGTTCATTTTGAAATAGTCCATGTACTCCTTCGCTAGATGAAAAGCTACGAATGGTTGTTCCTCCAAGTTCAATTGCACGGGATAATACGTTTCTTGTATGTAGAATAATATTTTGTAATTCTTTTTTTGTTAAATCACAGGATTTTTTTAATGGATAGATATGGGATAAGTATAAAATTTCGTCTGCGTAAATGTTTCCAATTCCTGTGATAATTCCTTGATCTAGAAGGGCTGTTTTAATTGGTATTGTTTTGTTTTTGTATTTTTGTTTTAGGTAATCTATTGTTAAGTTTGAATCCCATGGTTCTAGTCCTAGTTCGTTTAATGGTTTTTTATTCCATATTTCTTCTTTTTTTAATAAGTGCATTTTCCCAAATTTTCTAGTGTCATGATAACGTAAGCTTTCGTTATCTGTAAAGTCAAATTTAACGAGTTCATGAGATAATTTTGGTTCTTCTTTTTCTCTAAAAAAGTATTTTCCTTCCATTCTAAGATGGCTTAATAGGTAATAGTTATCTAGTTCAAATAGTAGCCATTTTCCTCTTCGTTCTATGTTTTGAATGGTTTGATTGGATAGACAATTTATAAATAGATCTACTTCTGGATATTCAACTACATTATTATGGTAGACAAATACTTGTTCTATTTTTTTCCCGATTAATTTTGTTTTTAAGGTTTCTTTTACTGTTTCTACTTCTGGTAGTTCTGGCATGGTATCATCTCCTTTGTTTATTTTAACAAATATTTTTTTCATTTACAATAAAAAAGAGTTTCCTCTTTTTCTCAATCTGAATACAATATAATAGGTGATACTATGAATCGAAATAATAATTGGTGGTGTGGTAGAGGAAAATGGTTCATTGCGCATTTTATTTGTTGCATCATTTTATTTTATCAATTGCTACTGACTTTTTTTATCGTTACTCGTTTTAATTTGTTTTTGATTTTCTTTTTTTGGGTTTTATCCGTTATTTTCTTGTTTCGAATAATATGGTGATAGAAGATTTTCTGTTTTATAAAGTCGATCTATAAGTGTTCCTATGATTTTGCAGTTTTCGTATTCAGAGTCTGTTAGTTCTAGTTTGTCTGGTAATGCGATTAATATAAATAGTAAGATTCTTTCGTGTTCGTTTAATGGATAGTTTTTTTCATATCGTTTTAATATTTCGGAAAAATCAAATTCTAGTGAATGGTTTAGATATAGTTTATAAAGGTCAAAGATGGGCATGTCAATTCTTGCTTTTCTCCAACTGATTAAGTATGCGTTTTTATTTCTAATGAAATGGGTTAAGTCTAAATTATTATGGATAACTACAAGTCTTTGTTTTCTAGAGTTTCCGACTAGTTCATACCAATGGTCTAGTTCTTTTTTTGCGTAAGATAAGGCTGCATATATTTTTGAGATGTTTCTAGCAAGTAGGTATTCACTTGGACTCATATAGATATGTGATTCGATAATGTTCATTCGATCATTATAGTCACTATATAAGTATTCTATGTTATTCGATATGTCTTCAAATATCCTTTTGTAGTCTGCTTCATCGACTTCTTTAAAGTGAGTTGTTTTGTTATGAAGTAAGCTGACTAAGTCTACTAAGTCTAGTATTTTTTGCTCTGATGGTACTTCAAAGTCTTCTTCATATTGTGTGATTTCAAATTCATCGTTATCATCGCTCACTATTTTAGGATAATATCCAAAGCTTCTAGAGTCTAAATATTTATAAATTGAATTTGTTTGGTTTTGTTTTTTTTTGCACGCAAATCTTCCTTGTTCGGTATCTACGAATGTTACGGACTTTTCTTTTTGATATCGATGTGGTTTTAATGCGTGTTTTTTTAAAACGTTATTCACTTGTCGCATGGTAGATGGCTGGAATAATGAGTTTATCTCCTAGTTTTATTTCTGATAAATCATTATATGCTGCTAGATCCTCTCTAGAAATGGCGTAACGTGTTAATATGTTTTCAATAGAGTCTCCTTCTCTGATGATGTATACACGATATGTCATGTATGTTTCGTTGTTATCATCCATGGCTCCAAATAATGATACTGTTTCATTTTCTACAGCAATTTCTTCTATTTTTTCTTCTTTCACTATAACCATTTCCTCTCTTTCTTGTGGTTCTTCTTTGATGATTTCTTCATTTTCTTGTTTTGGTTCTTCTATTTCTTCTATTTTTGTTACTCGTACTTCTTCTATTAATGGCTTTTCTTCTAGTTTGTCTACGCATACTTCGATATTAACAGCAAGTACGTTTTCGTTTACAATTTCATAGTAAAAGTCTTCTATATCCACCGTACTATTGTCTAGGATATAGTGGTCATCCATATGAATATCAAATGGTAAGTCATAAGAGAATATTTCTGTATTGGTACTTGTGTCTGTGATTTTATATTCTCCGTTTAAAGAAAATGATCCTGCTATTAGGTGTTCATCTTCTCTATGTAGTGAGTGTTCTAATGAGATGCTTGTTATTTCCGCTAGGTTTGTTTTAAACATAATTTCTTTTTTAAATGGAATTATTTTTTTCATATTATTATACCCCTTCCAGTTCATTACACTATATGATTGTTGGTTTTGAAATATTCGTGAAAAAAAACTATCTTTTGATAGTTTTTATATACGATCTAATCGTTTTATTAATAATTTATTTTGAGTCCGAAATAATAAATCGTGATTGTCTTCCGTTGAAGTACTAAGAGGCGCTAAAGAACGATTCTTATCTAAAAAGTATAGAAAACGTTTTTTAATTTCTGGATCTTTTAATATTTCTGGAGACTCTTCTATCATTGCACTTATAGTACTTAAAAAGCATTCACTTAATAAGAAGTGATCTTCATGTTCCCTTGTTAGTGACTCAATTGGATGAAATAATAATACTAATGAATAAATATCATGACCCAAATCGGTTTTTATATCAGTTGGATCTTGATCTACAAAAGATGCAAACCAACATGCTATTAATTTTTGTAAAGTTGGATTTTTTACATAACTACCATATCTTTTTCGATATTCTGATATATAAAAAGCTAGTACATTCTCATCTCCAATTTTATTTCCTGACGATATCATCTCATTGATTTTTAAATATATTTCTTTTTTCTCACTTCTTGTTTGATAGGGATAATTAGATCTTACATCACTTAAAAATACAAATAAATTTCTTTTGTCATAGGAATCTAAACATTGCCAGCTTTCATATTCATCCAATAATTCATGAAATGATTCTAAAAATGCTTTACAATATACATTATCATATGGTTCTGTTGGGTTAATAATGTCAAACCAGTGTTGTTCATTAAATATAAATGATTGACCTAATTTTTTATAATAATAATTGCTCTTGTTCATGACTACCACTCTTTACTTTCTCACGGAATATAATATTCCAAACTTCTTTATAGTTTTTCACAGGGATAAATGTAATATCTTCTTTTACTTCTTCTGGAACTTCGTCTAAATCTTTTAAATTATCATAAGGAATGATAATTCTTTTTATTCCATTTCGATGTGCTCCTATACTTTTTTCTTTTAATCCACCTATTGGTAATACAGTTCCTCTTAGTGTAATTTCTCCAGTCATTGCAATATTTTTGTCTACTTTTCTTTCTGTTAAAGCACTAATTAATGCGGTTGTTAGTGTAATTCCTGCAGAAGGTCCATCTTTTGGAATGGCTCCCTCTGGAACGTGGATATGGATGTCTCTTGTATTTAATAAACTATATCCAATTTTAAAGTATTTGTGATTTGCTTTTATATATGATAATGCGATTTTCGCACTTTCTTTCATGACATCTCCTAATGATCCAGTGAGTTCTAAACCACCATTTCCATCATAATGATTGACTTCAATAGAAAGGGTGTCTCCTCCAAATGTAGTATAGGCAAGTCCTGTTACGACTCCTATTTGATAATTATTTTCTAAAGAACTATACGAATATTTTTTTCTTCCAAGATATTTATAGATGTTTTTTTCGGTTACATTCAAATGATTGATTTTAATATTATTTAGTACTAGTGAAGTAACGATTTTACGAATGATGTTGGATAGTTGTCGTTCTAGTTCACGAACACCTGCTTCTTTAGTATAGTAACGAATAATATTTAAAATGGCGTCATCTTTAAATTGTACAGCTTCATTGGTAATTCCATGTTCTTTACAAATTTTTGGAAGTAAATGTTTTTTTGCAATATCAATTTTTTCATATTCCGTATAACTGGTTAGTTCTATGATTTCTAAACGATCTAATAGAGCTTCTGGGATATTTTCTACATAATTAGCGGTTGCTATAAACATTACTTTGGATAAATCAAATTCTTCTTCTATGTAATGGTCTACAAAAAATTCGTTTTGTTCTGGATCTAATACTTCTAATAAAGCACTTCCTGGGTCTCCTTTGATATCTCTTCTCATTTTATCAATTTCATCGATTAAAAATACTGGATTTTTTGTCTTTGATTTTTTTAAAGCTGTAATAATTCGTCCTGGATTTGCGCCTATATATGTACGACGATGTCCAAAAATATCGGCTTCATCACTTACTCCACCCACTGACATTTTTACAAAGTTCCGATGCATCGCATGGGCAATGCTGATGGCCAAGCTGGTTTTCCCTACTCCTGGTGGTCCTACAAGACAAAGTATTGGACTTTTTAAGTTGTTAGTTCGTTCTTTTACTGCTAGATATTCTATAATTCTTGTTTTTACTTTTTCTAATCCGTAATGTGTTGCATTTAATTCATCTTTTACTTCTTTTAGATTGTGATTATCTTCGGTTTCTTTTTCCCAAGGAAGTTCTAATAGCCAATCAATATAATTTCTAACCATTGTGATTTCTGGTGACATTGCTGGCATGCTATCATAGTAACGAATTTCTTTTTCAATTCGCTCTTTGATTTTTTCATGTGCTTCTAATTCATTTAATCGTTCTCTTAATGATGTTGTTTCATCTTCTTTTAATGAGTGTTCTCCTAGTTCTTCTTTAATGACATTGATTTTTTCATGTAATAAGTAGTCTTTTTGACTATTGTCAATTCGTTTTTTTACTTTTTGATCGATTTCTCTTTCAATATCAAATAATTCTTGTTCTTGATAGATGTCTTCTAAAATCATAGAAGCTCGTTTCATTACTTGTTGTTCATTTAAGTATTCTAATAAACGTCCTAGTTCAATTGGTAGATGAGGTACAATAATGTCTGTCATCACAGATAGTTTTTTGAAAGGTTGTATGAGTGAGAGAATGCTGTTACTCATGTAAGGAACACGTCTTATATAGAGTTCTAATTCTCTATATATTTTTCTTTGCATGGCAAGCTCTACTTTTTCATCTAATGCTTCTTCTTCAATGCTAGAGACGATTGCTTCTAATACTTCTGTACTTTTATTTAAGTTTAAATATTCAAATATAGAAGCTCTTTCTATTCCTTTCATGACAACTCGTATGTTGCCATTTGGTAGTTCTATTTTACGAATGATTTTTGAAATAACACCAATCTTTGGTAATTCTTTTTTATCTGGTGCTTCTTCTAATGGATCATTACTACTTACCACTAAAATGTGATTATCATGAAATAATTCTGATAAATCAATGATATTTTTACTTTCATTGTTATCGAATTCTAAACGTAATTCATTATTTGGAAGTAATACAATTCCTTTTAATAATATAACTGGTAAATCAGTTTTAACCAATCGGAACACCTCCCTTTTCAAATTGGTCCTTATTATAATACAAAATGCATAAAAAGTCCATCAAATTTTTACAATCTTTGAAAGAAAAAATACCCAAGAGATTTACTTCTTGAGTACTACTTCCTTTTTATTATAACAAATAGCGACAAAAAAATCTACTTTTATATCACAAAAATTTCCAATTCCTTTCACAAAGAAAACAAATAATATTTCTATACTTTAATTGGGTGATTATTATGGTTCAAAACGTATTCAATCGTGTTGAAAAAAAATATTTGATTAATGAAAGGCAGTATCAAGAATTATTAGATTATATTCATCCTTATATGGTAACAGATCCACATGGAAATTATTCTATTTGCAACATTTATTTTGATACTGAAAATTTTGATTTTATTAAGCAAAGTATTGAAAAACCAATTTATAAGGAAAAAATTAGGCTTAGAAGTTATGGGATTCCTACATTAGATTCTGAAGTATTTTTGGAAATCAAAAAAAAATATCAGAAAGTAGTGAACAAACGAAGAATCACACTTCCGCTAAGAGAGGCTTATCAATATATAAGAAATGAGACACAAATTGAAAAAGAAATTTCTTATATATTTCAGCGATATGATTTAAAACCTATGATGTTTATTGCCTATGATCGCTTTGCTTTTTTTGGAAAAGAAGATCGTGATTTTAGGGTTACGTTTGATCAAAATATTCGTTATCGAGCTGAGGAGTTAAGATTAGAACTTGGTGATGCAGGAATATTATTATTTGATCAAAAAACTTATGTCATGGAAGTAAAAGCGAATTTTAGTTATCCTTTATGGTTTTCTAGGGTTCTATCAAGATTAAAAATTTATCCTACTTCTTTTTCTAAGTATGGAACAATTTACAAAAAAATTTATAAGGAGGAAAATTATGTTTCGAAGTATTCTTTCCAATAATATTGGAACGCTTTCTATTACAAGTGCTTTATTATGTGCTTTAACGTCACTTTTACTTGGATTTTTTATTGCTTTTATTTATCGAAAAACAGAAAAGTATTATACTGGAAATTTTATTATTACACTTGCTCTTTTACCATTACTCGTTCAAGTGGTTATTATGATGGTAAATGGAAATTTAGGTACTTCTGTTGCGATTATGGGATCTTTTACTCTAATTCGTTTTCGAAGTATGCCAGCTACTTCTAAGGAAATTGCCTGTGTATTTTTTGCGATGGCAGTTGGTTTGTCAGTTGGAATGGGTTATTTAACTTTTGCAATTTCTTTTACACTTCTTACTTCTTTTGTTTTGCTTTTCCTTCAAAAAATTCAGTTTGGTTCTATGAAAGAGGAACGAAAAATTTTAAAAATTACCATTCCTGAAAATTTGGATTATACAGAGGTGTTTGATCGTTTATTAATAGAGTTTACTACTGATTATCACCTCACGAAAGTAAAGACTACTAATATGGGAAGTTTGTTCGAGTTAACTTATCAAGTGGTTATGAAAAAAGAGATTAATGAAAAAGAGTTTATTGATGCGCTACGATGTCGAAACGGAAATTTGCCTATTTTAATTCATAATCAAGAAATGGGAATTAGTGAGTTATGAAACAGAAATTAGGAATCATATTTATCATTTTAGTGTTTGGTTTTTGTATTTTTCTATTCTGGCGCGATGGAAAAGAAGAGAAAAGTGATCATACTATTATTTCTTGGAATGATGATGGTCTTTCTGTGACTGGAGATGGTGTGAATTATGATCAGGTATGTGCTACTATATATAATGGTGGAACATATGAATTAACAGGAACTACTAGTAATGGTAATGTGATCATTGATGCTAAGGAAAGTGATGTTACTCTTATACTGAATTCTTTACATTTGACTTCTACTACTACTGCTCCTATTTACGTTAAAAAGGCAAAGTCTGTTACACTTATTGTTCAAGAAGATACGAAGAATGAGTTAGTGGATTCTGATACTTATCAGGAAACGGATCAGGATGAGATTCAGGCTGTGATTCATAGTAAATCTGATTTATATATTGAAGGTAAAGGATTTTTACAAATAAAAGCAAATTATAATAATGGTATTACTGGAAAAGATTCTGTTAGTATCCAGGAAAGTACCATTCATATTGATAGTAAAAATAACGGAATTCGTGTCAAAGATGCTTTAAAGACAGAAAATGCAACTATCAAAATTGAAGCTCTTGGAAATGGTATTAGAGTATATAATGAAACAGATTCTAATTCTGGGACAATTGAACTTGTTCGTAGTGATATTTCAATCCAATCAACGCAAGATGGAATTGAAGCAATATTTTCTCTTGTTATTGATGATGGAATTTATCAGATTATTACTGGTGGTGGTTCTTCAAATGCTAGTACGAAAAATGATTGGGGATCTTGGGGAGAGGTTCAAAATACGGAATCTACTAGTGCGAAAGGACTTAAATCGGATCATCATATTTTTATAAAAAAAGGAACGATTTCGATTGATTCTTCGGATGATTCGATTCATTGTAATCATACAGTTTCTGTGCAAGGTGGTGTTGTTACACTTTCTTCTGGAGATGATGGAATTCATGCTGATGATACCCTTTCTATTGAAAATGGTGAAATTGAGATTCAAAAAAGTTATGAAGGGTTAGAAGCTTCTAATATTAATTTAAAAGGTGGCACTGTTCATATTCATGCTACAGATGATGGAATTAATGCGGCTGGGGGAGCTGATGGTTCGTCTCTTGATCGAAGGGGCGCTAATATGTTTGCTAGTGATGGTTCTAAAATCATTATAGATGGTGGCTATTATGTTATTGATTCTGGTGGAGATGGAATCGATTCCAATGGTGATATTGAAATGAATGATGGAACTGTTATTATTGAAGGTCCTACGGATGATGGGAATGGAGCGTTAGATTATAATGGAACTTACAATATTCATGGTGGAACATTGATTGCAGTTGGAAGTTCTGGTATGGCCGAGGCTCCTAGTAATAGTTCTACTCAAAATTCTATTCAGGTCGCATTTTCGAGACAAGATCCAAATTCAGTCCTTCAAATTACTGATGAAAATCAAAAACCTATTTTAACATTCTCTCCATTAAAACAATATAGTTCTCTTGTTTATTCTTCTGCCTCTTTGGTGTCTAATTCTAAATATACAATTCAGTTAGGAGGAACTTCTACTGGAAAAAGTACAGATGGATTGATACAAAATGGGGAATATCAAAATGGTTCTACGCTTACAACACTTACGTTGAAGAACACAGTTACTAGTTATGGAAATTTTCAAATGGTAGGTGGTATGCCTCCAAGACGATAAAAAAAGTGAATTTTTCACTTTTTTTCTTCTTCATCTAAAAATTCTTTTATTCTTTCGTTTAAGTGATGTTCCATAATATATTGATAAACAGGTTTTGGAACATATTCGCTAAAGTCTTCATTTTTTTGAATTTTTTTTCTTAAATCGCTAGAACTGATTCCTTTTTCTTCTAATGTTACGCGCCATAGTACTTCTACTTTTAGTCCTAAATCACTTAAGGATTTTAGTTTTTCTTCTCCCCATTCATCATAAATCGTTAAATAATATTTTGCATAATCGGGAGCATAATTGAAAATCTTTTCTGGAAAGTTAATTGGAAAGGGAACAATATCAAATTCATTTTGTGGAACACCAGATTCTATTAAAGTATTTTTGATACATTCCATTCTTTCAAATATGTAAGAGGGTTAGAACTCTTTTTAGATCTATGTGGATTAGCTTTCGTATATTTGGTTAAATCTACTTCTGGGTTACAAATACCAATAATCAAATGTTCACATCTTTCCTTTGCTTTTAACGCATATTTTAAATGGTCATTATGAAAAATTTGAAATCTTCCATGAATTACACCAATTTTATCTTTCATCTTTTTTCCTCCTAATACTAATTTTAATCATATTTTTTATATTAACATCATAACTGTGATATGTCTACATCTCTTTTAAAGATTTCATAATTTTAATAATATCTTCGTGAAATACTAAGTTGGCAAATGTATCATATACGGTTTCATCTTTGTTCATAATTACAAATTTATCTCCGTTATAATAAGAAAGTAAGTTGGCTGCTGGATTTACAACGAGTGAAGATCCAATTACAATTACCATGTCTGCACGGAGTATGGAAAAAATGGCTTCGTTTAACATATCTCCATCTAATGCTTCTTCATATAGAACTACATTGGGTCTAATTAATCCTTTGCATTCACAAATTGGAAGTTCATGTTTTAATACGTCTTCTTCATATTCTTTTTGACATTTCATACAATAATATTCATGGATGTTTCCATGTAGTTCTAGAACTTTGGTACTACCTGCTTTTTGGTGTAAGGAATCTATATTTTGTGTGATTACAGTTACTTCATGTCCTTGTTCTAATTGTTTAATCCAGAGATGTGCTAAGTTGGGTTTTACGTTTGGATAAAGCATTTCGCGTTTTAAAAATTGATAAAATGATTCTGGATGAGAGATAAAATAATGATGACTCAATATTTCTTCTGGAGAAATATTCGATTTTTTTTTGTATAGTCCGTTTGGACTTCTAAAGTCTGGAATTCCTGATGGGGTTGAAATTCCTGCTCCTGTAAATATAACTATTTTTTTTGATTCACGAATCCATTCTTTTAGACGTTCTATTTTCTCTTGGTAGTTCACTTTTCATCACCTTTTCTATTTGTTCTTCACTTTCGTTTAAAAATTGATATCTTAGGGAGTTTATTCCTAATTGGTAATAATCTACTGTATTCATCATTCTAGGGTTAGGACTATATATTTTCATAAAGTCTGGTTCTTCTATAATTGAATAAAGATTTGAAAATCGATCTTTTAGATATCCTGTTTTGTTTGTAATATGAAATTGTTTTAATAAGTGAAATTTGCTGATCATAACTTCTTCTTTTCCGTAAATGATTAGTTCTAAGTTGGGATGAGCATGATATCTTTTTTTGTATTCCTCTATTAATAATTTTATTCTTTTTTCATTTATTTCATAAGAGAGTGTTACTTTTTTGGCTCCTAAGGAGAATAAAAAGGCAGCACTATAGGAATTTACAACATTAAAAGACCAGTCTGTAAATACTTGTGGATAAGTAGAAAAGCTTCCTAGTTCTCCTACTAAGGTAAGTGCTTTATTTGATTTTATATGGTGGGAAACTCGTGGTAATTTCTGAATTACGTTATTTTTTATTTTATATTTTTGAAATAGTTCTTCTTTTTCCACATATATGTATTGTACGTTTGCTTTTTCCACAGTTTTATACTGTTTTTCTGTATAAATTAAGACACTTTTGTTTTTTTCCACAGGAAAACTTGGAACTTCTCTATGATATTCACATTTTTTATATGGATATTTGTAACATCGTTCTTCATTTAGTTTTGAAGTTGCTTTTCTTCGTAATTCATTTAATTCTTTGACTGAAATAAAGATATCATTTTCTTTATCGATTGTTATTTTGGTTGGTTGATAAATGGAATTTCCAAATTTTGAAATTTGTTCTTGAATTCGTTCTAGGGACAATGGACTTGTAGTAGCTCTTTCTACATTATTTTCTCCAATTACTTCTATTTTATTCTTTCCGTCAAATAATTTTAGTACTGGTTTTTTCTGTATTTTTAATTCTAAGTCTACTTCAATCGGAATTTTTATTTGTTGAATTTTTTGAATTGTTTCTAATTGTTTTTTGTCTGTTGTTTTTAATACAGTGCTTCCAATTTGAACAATTTCTTTATATGGAATTTCTACAATTCCTTTTTCTACTTGTTTTTGTTGTTTTTTATTTTGTAAAATTTTGGTTACGATTGTTCCTGAATCTTTTGGTCCTAAAATCCGGATTCCGTCTCCATTTTGTAGTCTGGAATTGAGTTTTATGGTGACTATTCCTTTTTTGTATTTGATGACTGTTCCAATTGGTACTCCAATATGGTTTGGTCTTTTTTGATTCATTATGTTTTGTTCTTGTTCATGAAATAAGAACCCTTTTGTGAATTCACGGTTAAATATTTTTTTGAGTTCTAATATGTCTTTCTTGTTTATTTCTATTTTTTTATCTTTACAGTATTGATCAATTGCTTTACGGTATAGTTTGACTACTAAGTATACATATTCTGGGCGTTTCATTCGTCCTTCTATTTTTAGACTTTCTACTCCTATTTCAATCAATTCTCCTAGGTGCTCTAATGTATTTAAGTCTTTTGTACTAAGTAAATATTCATCTTTGTTTATTTTTTTTCCATCTACAATTAGGTCATATTTTTGTCTGCAGCTTCCGGCACAGGCTCCTCTATTGCCACTTCTTCCACCAATTAGACTTGACATTAGGCATTGTCCTGAATAACTAATACATAAGGCGCCATGAACAAATATTTCTAATTCTATGTTTGTGCTCTTTTTTATTTTTTTGATTAAATCGATGTCTGTTTCACGTGCGAGTACGGCTCTTTTAACTCCTAGTTTTTCTACAAATTTAACGCCTTCTAAGTTATGGAGGTGCATTTGTGTAGAGGCATGTATTTCTAATAATGGATAGGTTTGTCTTACTAGGTCAAGCATTCCTATGTCTTGTATGATGATGGCATCCACGTTCGCTTTATATAAAAAGTCAATATAGTTCATAAATGTTTCTACTTCGTCTTCGTAAATTAATGTGTTTACAGTAATATATATTTTTACTCCATAAAGATGGGCATATGTTATTGCTTCTTGTATTTCTTGGTTAGAAAAGTTGCCTGCAAAGTTTCTAGCTCCAAACATGTATCCTCCAAGATATACGGCGTCACATCCTGCTTCTATGGCCATTTTTAGGCTTTCCATGTTTCCTGCTGGTGCTAAAAGTTCTGGTTTTTTCATACGACCACTTCCTAGTACTTCTATTATAGGAAAGATTTTGTCATAAGACAAGAAAAAAATGGAATTTTATGAAATCCATTTTAGGTAGTTTTTGAATTCTTGATCATTGGGGTTAATTTGTAATACAAATAATATTTTTCCTTTTAATGATTTTTTATAGTTTTCTATATCAATATCTAAATGATGATATTTTAAATGGTTTTCAATTCCGAATTTTTGGCAATAATACATCTGTTTTCTAATTTCTTTTCTGTAGTTTCTAGGTGCTCTTAAGTGTTCGTTGACAACAATACCGGTAATAATTTGTCGATGTTTTTTGGTTAATAGTTTTGTTTTTTTATGGTTTAATTGAAATCCCATTTTTTGTAATTCTGTTTGGACAAAGTCTATGATTTCTTTTTTTTCAATATTTCCAGAGAAGGTTAAGTCATCGCAATATCTTGTATATGTAATTTGTTTTTGGTGGCACCACGCACCGATTATTTCGTCAAATTCTTTTAGGATAATATTTGAAATGGCTGGTGAAGTAGGAGCTCCTTGTGGGAGATATCCATGATAGGTGCTAAGGATTGTAAGTAATGTTGCAATAGATTCTGGGAAGTATTCTTCTTTAAATACGGTTGTTTTTATTTGTTCAAAGGTAATATGGTTAAAAAAGTTCTTGATATCTAGTTTTAAAATTTTAGGTTGATTCACATGGGGTAATGCATTTGTAATAATGTTATTTCCTTTTTTGTAAGCTTTGGCATATGTTGAAGTATTAATTCCATATAGGATGTGATTTAATATGTTTTTTTGGATTTTTTTGAGTAATGGATCTGGAACCATTAGTTTTCGTTTGGTTCCATCTTTTTTTGGAATTTCTAAGTACTCATAATGGTCTTCTATATGGTTACTCACGCTATATAATGTTTGGAATGTATTTTTTTCGATTAGTTGCAAGGATAATAAAAATTCTTGTTCTTGTTCTTTGGTACAATATATTAAATATTTATTTGCCATAATTCACCTACTAAATGTCGTAAAAAGCACAATACAAAATGATTTTACATATGGAAATTGTATCGAAGTTACATGAAGTGTACTTTCATACATTGACATATGGAATCTTTATTTTTACATTACGATTTATTTGATGACTCATCAAACTTCTATTCTAAGAATATACGTGCTAAAGTGCTTTTTACTAATTTTATGGTAACATAAAAACTATGTTTTTTCTAGTATATTTCCAAATTTAATTGCATATTTCATTGTTGTTTGATATTATAGTACAACAGGGAGGAATATTATGAATACAAGTCAAATTTTTACAGGTACCATTCGAAGATGTACAGAACATGAAGTCCATTCTATATTTAGTCTTAGTACATATATTGATGGACAATGTATTGGTTGTGATGGCATTGGTTCTGTTCATATCGATAGTGAGATTTATAAGGAAAATGCTGTTTTAATCAAGCTTCAAAATGGAGATTATGTGGATTTAGAAAGCTTAGATTCTATTTTAGATTATATTCGAATTTATCAATCCTATAGTTATGGTTTAAGAGGATTAATGATGTCATCATTTCAGCCTAATCATGTTGGTGAATTATTTGTTGATGATACCTCTTTAAAACCATATTATGGTGATGAGCAAGCTTCAAAGCATGTATCTGTATATCAGTTAAAAAAACGAGTTGAAGCTTCTAAATAATTATGAAAAACTACGAAAAATTAATTCGTAGCTTTTTTTATCTTAGATTTTTCAGCTCTCCCATTTTTGAAGTTGGAACGAATCCTGGAGCTGCTGCAATCACATCTGGAATTCTATTTACTACAGTTGCACAGGTTAGTTTTACAGTATCTGGTTCGTTTACAACTAGTCTTGTGTTTGGTTCTCCCATTACTGTCCAGTCATTGGTGTCTACTTCTCCTTTTGCATACACTTTTCCAATGCATTCTGCTTCTATTATGATTCCTTCTTCTGTTGTTCCAGTTACAATCGCTGACATTCCAGTTGCGTTTCCGGCTTTTACAGTCATTTGTAATGTTGATGATTCAATATCGGTATCATATGTTAATGGAATACATTTTTGTGTCATATCTGTTAAGTGTAAATTCATTTTATCAGCAAGCCATGGTACTACATTCCACATATAAGATGGTGTATAGTTTCCAGAGTTGATTAATCCTTCTCTTTCTTCTTTACTAATTTTATCTGCACTTGCTATTTTTTGATCAAATTCTTCTAAAGATAGACCTGCTCCATGAACTTCTGCTAGGGCAATTCCATAGTCTTCTACATTATAAGATGATGATCCTTTTATTTTAGTAATAGCATGAGTTGCTCCTGCTAGGGTGGTAATTAGGTTTCCCCAAAAGGCGTCTTGATAGCCTGTTCCTGTAATGGTACAGTTATTTTGTTTTGCTAGTTCGTCTATTTTTTTGGTTAATGTTGGGTTAGAAACGCTTGGATAAAATGCTTCTTCACAGGTTGTAATGGCATTTACTCCATTTTCTGCACAAATTGTGAGAACGTCTTCTAAGTCACTTAATAAACTCATGGTTTCTACAATTACAATGTCTGGTTTTGTTTCTTTTAATAGGGTTTCAAATTCGTCTATTGCTGTTATTTTAACTCCATTAAAGTCTTTTCCTATAAGATCTTTGTTAATGTCTACTGCTCCTACTAATTGCATGTTACATTCTAATGCGTATTTTACGGTGTGAATGCTCATTTTCCCACATCCATATTGAATAAATTTAATCAATTTTTATCATCTCCTATTGTTATTATAACAAACTGGGCATAAAAAATCCAAAATTTTTTTTAAAAGAAAGAAGTGAAGTGTAAATTATTCTTCAATTCTTTTTTTATTGTTTATATCAAAATTTGTTTTATTATGAGATAAAATATTCATTTTAATTATGACAATACTCACTACTAGGGACAGTAAAAAAATTCCAATGAAAATGATCCAAATATATATTACATGTGTAGAATGGAAATCAAAAAAATTTTCAGCGGGCTCTACTACGTTATATTTTTTTAGATTGCTAATAGTTGCAAAACTTTCATATCCCCATCTGGCAATTACAAAATAAGAAATAGTTTTTGTTAATTCAATAAATGGAATAAACATTCCTGAGAAAAGCATTTGTATCATCATATATAATGGAGAAAGTATCAAAGTAGTTTTTGTTTCTTTTACAATTGAGGAAATTAATATTCCAATCATACTTGTTGAAAAAGACACTAAAAAGAAGTTTATAATTAAGTCTAATAAGGTATTTGTGATTAAAATTTCTTCTGGTCTTGGCGATAAGTGAAAATACACAATGGAAACACATGCAATTCCCTGATATAAGCATAAAACTGAAAATATAATGATTTTAGAAATGATATAGGAAGTAAATTTTAGTCCACTCATATATTCTTTTTTTAACATGTCTTTTTCTTTCACTATTTCTTGAATGGTGTTAAATAATCCAAGCCAAGAGGCTGCCATTGTAAAGGCAACATATACCATCGATGCTGTAACAGGATTTAACATACAATTTTTTTCTGTTGCAAGGTTTATCAGTAATCCCATTATGATAGCTTGTCCTAAGAGTAAAATTAACATAAATTTGTTATTTAACAAAGATGATATATATCGTTTGACTAATGTTTTAGTTTGCTTAAAAAAACCAACTTGTTCATAATTTTCTTTTTTGTTATTTGTAATTATTGATTCTTTTTTTTCATTTGTCATATATTTTTTATACCAATCATCAGTATTGTTTTTAAGAATATCATATATATCTACAAATTCATCTACTTTAAAATAGTCTAAAATTTCTTTGTAAGGTCCATAATAACAAATTTTTCCATCTTTTCCCATAAATAATATTTTATCACATAGGTGTAAATTTGATACTGTATGGGCTGTAATAATAATTGTTTTTCCTGTATCTGCAATCTCCCTTAATTTTCTCATAATCTTTTTTTCTATGTTTGCATCTAGTCCTGATGTTGGTTCATCTAATAAAAATAGATTGGGGTCACTTAACATTTCGGTGGCAATAGAAGCTCTTTTCTTTTCTCCACCACTTAGATTTTTTATTAGTGAATCTTTAATAGAGGTTAATTCTAAAATTTCTAAGATATGATTGATTATTTTTTTCTTTTTTTGTTTGGAAATATTTTTTACTCTAAGTTCTAAAGAGTATTCTAATGATTTTTGTAGTGTTAAAGTTTGATCTAATATTTCTTGTTGTGGTACATAGGCAATTTTACCTTTAAAGTATTTTTCTTCTTTTTGTAAGTCTAATCCATCAATATATATTTTTCCTGTGCTTGGTTTATTGTATCCACTTAAGATATTCATGAGTGTTGTTTTTCCTGCGCCTGAACATCCTACGATCGCAATAAATTCTCCTCTTTTTACAGATAAATTTAAATCAGATAATATTGTTTTTGCTTTATGTTTTATGAATACAGTTTGACTGATATGTTCTATTTGAATTGCATATTTATTCATTTTTAACTCCTTTTTGTTATATTCTATCAATAAATAAAAATCGATGTCTTCCTTGTAGGTCCTTTTCGATTGTAATGTTTGCATTGGGAAAGTATTGTTTCGCATATTCTTTTAAATATTGTCCTTGCGTTGGTCCAATTTCAAATGCTAGTAAACAGTTTGGTTTCATAATTTTGTTTGCGTCTTTTAATATTTTTTCATAACATGATAATCCAAGATGATCGGCATATAGCGCTATTTCAGGTTCATTATTTTTTACAATTTCCATGATTTCTTCTTTTTTATCAATATATGGAGGGTTACTGATTAAAACATCATATTTTTTCTTTAGTGGTTCTAATAAATCTCCTTCAATAAAGTTTATGCTAACATTATTTTGATGTGCATTTTTTTTGGCTACTTCTAATGCTTTTTTTGAAATATCAACGGCATCTACATTGCACAATAGTTCTTTTTTTAAGGTGATTGCAATACAGCCACTACCAGTTCCAATATCTATGATATCTAACTCATTTTGAAATTTCTTTTGACATCTTTTGATTGTTTTTTCTACTAATTCTTCTGTTTCAAATCTAGGAATTAAAACGCTTTTATTTACTTCTATGTTGTTTCCATAAAAGTCTACATTGCCTACGATGTATTGTACTGGTTCTCCTTGTTTTAGTCGTTTTAAAGCGTCTTCTAAGTTTCCTTTATAATATTTTTTTAAGTATTCTAATTCTGTCATCATCAAAAACTAGTCTTAGACTAGTTTCCCTCCTTTAATTTTCTTGCTTGGTCTTCTGTAATTAAGGCTTCTATAATTTTATCTAGGTCTCCATCCATAACTCTATCTAAGGTATTTGTTGTGTATCCAATTCGATGATCGGTTACACGATTTTGTGGATAGTTATACGTCCTAATTTTTTCAGATCGATCTCCTGTTCCAATTTTGTTTCTTCTTTCTGCTCCGATTTCTTGTTCTTGTTCTCTTAGTTTTAAATCATATAGTCTTGTTTGTAATATTTTGATGGCTTTTTCTTTGTTTTTGATTTGGCTTCTTTCTGTTTGTGAGTATACAATAAGTCCTGTTGGAAGATGGGTTAGTCTTACTGCACTATCGGTCGTATTTACACCTTGTCCTCCACATCCACTACTTCTTGTAATGTCTACTCGAACTTCACTCATGTCTAATTCAAAGTCTACTTCTTCGGCTTCTGGCATTACTAGTACTGTTGCTGTTGAAGTATGAACTCTTCCTTGTGTTTCGGTTTCTGGAACTCTTTGAACACGATGTGCTCCACTTTCGTATTTTAGTTTTGAATAGACGTTATCTCCTTTAATCATAAATTCTATTTGAGAGAATCCTCCTGCTTCAGAGTCTTCTGAGTTTAAAACTTCTATTTTCCACCCTAATTTTTCAGAATATTTTGTATACATTCTGTATAAGTCCCCTGCGAAAATATTGGCTTCATCTCCACCTGCTGCTCCACGAATTTCTACAATTACGTTCTTTCCATCGTTTTCGTCTTTTGGCAATAATAAAATTTCTAATTTTTCATTGAGTGTTTGTAGTTCTGTTTCTATTGCCATTTGTTCTTCGTGAGCGAATTCTCCTAATTCTGGGTCTTTACTCATTTCTTTGGCTACTTCTAAATCACTTGTTAATTTCTTATATTGCTGATATGCTTCATATGCGTCTTTTAATGAGGATTGTTCACGTGTCAAGGCTAGTGTTTGTTTTATATTGGAAATAACTTCTGGTTTCATTAATTCTTCTGTTAATGTGTTATATCGTTCTTCTATCGCCATAAGTCTTTCAATCATGATATTCGCCTCTTTCTATAACATAAGAATTATACTATATTTTATTCTATTTCGCAAATAATTTTGTTTATTTTTTGTTTTCTAGTGTTATAATATGGGTGGTGATATTGTTTCACCACTTGAAAATAGAATTCTTAATTTGGTTGGGTAAAATTCATTTTATAGTAATACTATAAATAGTAAAGCAAACAATAAAAATATAATTACAAACTGCATTTGAATTAGACTTTTATTTTTCATGTTGGTCCCTCCTTTTTGAAGGTAAGTCACTCATTTATTAATACTTCCAGATTCCTATTATACTTACTTTCTAAGCCTAAGTAAACCATTTTGGGTTAGTTTTCAAAACTTGTTTTTTTGCCTATTTTTTCTTACAAATATTGAATTTTTAGAAATCATATTTGTGAATTAAAATTATCTTTTTATTTACTTTTTAAACTGAAATGTGTTACAATGTAAGTGGATTTATTCCATAAAAAAGGAAGTACTTAATTTGGGTTTTGAGTACTTACCTCAGTTTTAATTTGATAAGCACTACATTCCAAGAATGAGTGCTTTTTAGATGTCTTTTCCATCCACCCCCATCGCTTTATTATTTTACAGTAATACTATAAATAATAAAGCTAGTAATAAAAATATAATTACAAACTGCATTTGAATTAGACTTTTATTCTTCATGTTGGTCCCTCCTTTTCGGAGGTAAGTCACTCATTTATTAATACTTCCAGGTTCTTATTATACTTTCTTTCTAAACTCAAGTAAATGATTTTTGATCAATTTTCAAAACTTGTTTTTTTGTTTATTTTTTCTTACAAATATTGAATTTTTGTATATTTTTTCGTTTAAAAAAAGATGATTTTTCATCTTTTAATTTTCTTCTTCTGTTTCTTCTTCATCTACTAAAGATAGTTCTTCTAAGTCGTCATCACCATCATCTAAATCATCATCTTCTATAATTGTATCAATATCTTCTGTTTCTTCTTCCTCTTCAACTTCCTCTTCTTCTGTTTCTTCTTCGACTGATTCTTCTTCATCTTCCTCATCTAATACTAATTCAATAGAATGATGATCTCTAATATCCCATTCTCCATTTTCTAATAATACAAATCGTTTGTCAATGGTAAGTGATGTGTAATAATCACCAATTTTACTAGCATATTCTTCATCTGTATAACCAAGTAAACTACAAATTTCTTTAAAAATACTTGGAGTATTCATTGATTTTTTATTTTCTTTTAATAACATATAAGTCAAGTCAGTATAAGAAAGTATTTCTAATTCTGCTTTCTGCATATCTCTTAATTTCATAGTTATTCCTCCTACATTTTTTCTCTAGCTTCTACACCAATCAAAGCAAGTGCATTTTTAATTACAATTGCAGTTGCTTCAATTAAGTGAATTCGCTCATTTGTATATTTCACATCATCAGTCAATACTTTTTCATGTGCATAAAAAGTATGAAATAATGTTGCTAACTCATAAACATAATTGGTAATCATATGTGGTGCTTTTTTCTTAGCTGCTACTTCTATTATATTACGAAATTCATACATTTTTTGTAATAACCCTATTGCATAAGAAGAAGTAATGGTTTCATATTTTATGACTGGCTCTTTTTCATGGTATTCGTTTAAAATAGAACATATTCTAGCATATGCATATTCAATGTAATAAACTGGGTTGTCATTGCTTTGTTTGGTCGCTAATTCAAGATCGAAATCCATCTGGGTATCAATGGAACGGGCTGTGAAAAAGTATCTTGTCGCATTTAATCCTACTTCTTCTACTAGTTCATTAATGGAAACTGCATTTCCTGTTCGTTTACTCATTTTGATTTCTTCTTTGCCTTTTACTAAGCGAACCATTTGGAGTATTTCTACATCTAGTTTGTCTGGATTTTCTCCTAGCATGGAAAGTGCTCCTTTTAATCTTGATATATAACCATGATGATCTGCTCCAAATACATTAATTAGTTTATCGTATCCACGAGCAAATTTGTCTTTGTGATAAGCAATATCTGGTAGTAAATAAGTATTACTTCCATCTGCTTTTACAATGACACGATCTTTGGTATCTCCAAATAGAGTCGTCTTAATCCATAATGCCCCATCTTCTTCATAAGTATACCCTTTTTTTATTAAAATATTTTTTACTTCTTCTACTAATCCTTTTTTATAGATGTTTTTTTCACTGCTCCAAATATCAAATGAAACTCGAAAGTTTTCTAAATCGGTTTTTATTTTTCCTAATAAGTAATCTAGTCCTTTTTGTTTTACTTTTTCTAAATCCAAACCGTTTTCTCCATATTCATTTTTTAATTCTAAAGCAATATCAATAATTTCTTTCCCATGGTATCCATTTTCTGGCAAGGTAGAATCTCTTCCACATAATTCTTCATATCTGCCAATAATGGATAATTCTAAGTTATGAATTTGATTGCCAGCATCATTGATATAGTATTCTTTGGTTACTGAATATCCTGCGAATTTGAGAAGTCTTGATAAGGAATCGCCATAGCTAGCTCCTCTTGCATGCCCTAAGTGTAATATTCCAGTTGGATTGGCACTCACAAATTCGATGTTCCAGTTTTGACCTTTTCCAATATCACTTTTCCCATAATTTTCTTTTTGTTCTATAATAGTATTAATATTATCTAATAAATAATCTTTTTTCATAAAAAAGTTTAAGAATCCTGGTCCTGCTATTTCTATTTTTTCTATTTGTTCACCTTCTATTTGTTCTTGTAATATCATAGCGATTTCTCTTGGATTTTTATGTAATTCTTTTGATAGTTGCATGGCAATATTACTAGAATAGTCTCCATTTAAGTTATTTTTTGGAATTTCGATGATAATTTCATCTGGATTTTTTAAAACATTTTGTTTTTTTAATGCTTCATGAATCATTTTTTGTAATGTTTCTCTCATTTTATCACCTCATATTGTAACTTAAAATCAAAGTTTCCCATTGCTTCTTTTAATAATTCGGTTTGATAACAAATATGAATACTGTTTTCTTTCTCTTCTAATAGAAATGTTTTAATTGTAAAAGAAATTGGTTCGAATGATTTCATTTCATATTTCCCTTCTGTCATTCCTTTTTGAAATGTTAAAAAGGTTGTTTGTTCTTGTTCTCTTCGAATCATTTTTATTGTATTATTTTCTCTATAAATGGTGACACGTTTTGAGGGTTCTTTGTATACTAGTTTTTCTTTTGTACAAAATCCATCATAAGTTTCGTCTAAAATTTCACCATTTTCCTTGTTTTCTAAAATGATATGAACTTTTATTTTTGTCATAAAAATCTGTCCTTTTTTAACTGAATGTAATTATAACATACATTCTAGAAAAAAGCATTAAAAATGTTTAAAAATTTTTTGTTTTCGTAAATCGGGAAAAAATAGAAGTATTGGTTATATTTTTTTTAATTTGTTGAATACTAAAAACAGATTGGAGTGATACTGTGAAAAAGTTCATTAAATTCTCTCTTGTTTGTATTCTTTTATTATTTTTAGGTTATGTCAGTATTTATGCTTATGCAAAGTTTACTCCAAAGTTGGCTATTGATTCTGCAAATTCTTATTATTTATATGATTCTGAAAATAATTTGGTTTCAAATGGAAATAGTAAAGAATGGATTAGTTTGGATCAGATTTCTCCTTATTTGGTGAATGCAACCATATCAATTGAAGATAAAAATTTTTATAAGCATCAGGGGTTTGATTTTTTAAGAATTGCGAAGGCAATGTATATCAACATGAAAAATAAAAAAACACTTCAAGGGGCTTCGACGATTTCACAGCAATATGCGAAAAATTTGTTTTTAGATTTTGGTAAAACTTGGAATCGAAAGATTGAAGAGGCTTGGCTTACGATTCGTTTGGAGTCTCATTATAGTAAGGAACAAATTCTAGAGGGGTATTTGAATACGATCAATTATGGAGGAATTTTTGGGATTGAAAATGCTTCAAAATATTATTTTGATAAGAGTGCGAAGGATCTCACCTTGGCTGAGGCTTCTATTTTGGCTGGTATTCCTAAATGGCCTTCCGTGTATTCTCCATTGGTTAATGAAAAGGCTGCGAAAAAAAGACAAAAGTTAATTTTGTCGTCTATGGTTCAAAATAAATATATTACGGAGTCAGAGATGAATGATGCTTATCAAACGGAACTTACTTATAATGGTTTAAAGTCACAACATAATCTATCTACTCTTACTTATTATCAGGATGCGGTGATTGATGAATTAAAAAAAATCAAGACGATTCCTTCTTCGTTTTTAAAGACAGGAGGTCTTCGTATTTATACAAATTTGGATTTAAATGCACAAACAATTATGGAAGATAATATCAACAAGTATATGGCAGAAACTGAGTTACAGGTTGCAACTGTGATGATTGAGCCAAATAGTGGCAAGGTGATTGCTCTTGCTGGTGGAACAGATTATTCGAAAAGTCAGTTTAATCGGGTAACGAGTTCAAAAAGACAAGTTGGTTCTACGATGAAACCATTTTTATATTATTCTGCTTTAGAAAATGGGTTTACTCCATCTACGACGTTTACAAGTGAGAAAACGACGTTTACATTTGCTGAAAATAATACGTATAGTCCAAAGAATTATGGGGAAAATTATCCAAATAAACCGATCAGCATGGCTGCTGCTCTATCTTATTCTGATAATATATATGCGGTAAAGACGCATCTATTTTTGGGGGAAGATGCTTTAGTTGAAACGGCAAAACGGGTTGGTATTCGTTCTAATTTGGGTGCAATTCCATCACTGGCTCTTGGGAGTGAAGAAATTGGGATGATGGAAATGATGGAGGGGTATATGACATTTGCCAATGAAGGATATAAAATTAATCCTTATTTGATTCGTAAAGTTGAAGATGCAAATGGAAATGTTTTATATGAGAAAAAGGAAGAAAAGGAAAATGTTCTTAATAAAAGCATTGTTTATGTTTTAAATGAAATGCTTACGAATGCTTATGCGAAAGAGTTCATTGATTATAATTATCCTACTTGTATTAGTATTGCGCCTAAAATTAGTAAGAAGTATGCGGTTAAAACAGGAACCACAGATACAGATCACTGGATTTTTGGATATAATAAAAAAGTATTAATGGGGGTTTGGAATGGATATGATGATAACCGAGTTACTGATGTGAATGATGGGGCTGTCAGTAAAAATATTTGGGTGGATACAATGGAACAATATCTAGAAAATGAGGATGATGTTTGGTATGAAATTCCTAAAAATGTTGTAGGTGCTTTTATTGATCCAATTAGTGGTGCTTTGGCAACTAGTGAAACAAGTAAGAAAAAAATGTTATATTATATTAAAGGAACAGAGCCTAGTTATGAAGAGGGTACTTTGGATGCTGCGATTCCAACGATAAAAATGGAATAAAAAAAACTGGTTACAGTTTATGTGTAAAGTAAATTTCTTGTTTTACTTCTTCTAGTTTCGGAAGTCTTAATGTTGACGTTCCTTCTGAAATCATAGAGTAGTAACGGATTGCTGAAATTCTAATACTTCCATCTATTCCATATATGAGCCTTCCCATTAGTTTGCTAAGGACATGTCCTGCGATTAAACGGTATTCACAGACATCAATTGTGGTGTCTTCTCCATTTTTTTCTAGTCTATAACCAATTCTTTTGACAATTCCACTTCCATCTGGAATTGTTTTTATGTGATGAAAATAGTTTTCATCGGTAATGAGTTCTTTTGAACTTGATAGAAGTCTTTCTTTTAAAAAAAGTTTGATGTCGTTTAAAAGAAGGTATACAAAAAGTCTACTTTCTTTGTTTGTTGCAATGATTTGTTCTTCACATTTTCCTAAAGGATAAAATAGTTTTACTGCCATTATGATAACTTCTTTCTGATTTCTTCTATTAATTCGTCTTCTGTTTCTGCAATGACAGGAACATGATTGACAATTGCGAAGCTTTTGGTTCTTCCTATTCCACAAAAGTTTTGGCATCCAACATCAATTGATGCTTCTGGATCGATTTCTTTTAATTTTGGTATTAATGTATCGATATTGGTTGCTTTGCATTTGTCACATATTTTAAATTCATTTGCCATCGTTTTCCTCCTTTTCTATTTCTACTTCGTCTCCATTTTGTAGTAAAAAAGCATTGGCATCATCTGTATCAAGATGCATTTCATAGTAGGATTCTCGGTCTACTTTGATATAAACGTTATTTATGGTGCCTCCTTTTTCTCCTTTTATTTTGACATTTACTTTTGAAATCCCTGTAAATTTAAAATCTTTTTGTTGTTCTGGTGTCATATGAATATGACGGTTGGCTAAAATGCAACCTTCTTCTAATTCTATTTTTCCACATGGTCCAATAATCGTTATTGGGGCACTTCCTGTTACATCTCCTGAGTCTCTTACTGGTGGTGTGAGTCCTAATTTATAGGAGTCTGTCCTTGATATTTCTACTTGAGTATAAGGACGGATGGGTCCTAAAACGCGTACGTTTTCTATTTTTGATTTTTTTGTTTCTATTGTCACTTGAGCTGTACTTGCATATTGACCTGGTTGATTGACTGGATGTAATATTTGTAACTGATAATTTTTTCCAAATAGGATTTCTAAGTGTTCTTTTGTTAAATGCACATGACGATTTGAGATTCCTACAGTTACTTTCATGATTCACCTCTTTTACGATTCTTTTTTTATTATAACACATATTTTGACTTCTTTTGAATACATTTTGGTAGAAAGGATGATTTTATGAATAATAGTTATTTTGGAAACAATGGTTTTCCTGGTACTCCACTATATTCTGGTAATATACCTACTCCAAATCAGCAAACAGCTTCTAATTATGAGAGCAATTTGCCTTTAGAGCAATCTTACATTGAAAATATACTACGTTTAAATAAGGGGAAAAAGGTTCGTGTTCATATGACTTTTCCAGATTCTAATGAGTTTCGTGATCGTGAGTTTGTGGGAATTATTGAGCAATCTGGAAGAGATCATATTATTTTAAGTGAACCTTCTACTGGAAAATGGCAGTTATTACTTATGATTTATGTTGATTTTATTTCTTTTGATGAAGCGATTAATTATAGTCCAGAATTTGTTCCAAACAATTGAACTTAAAGTGATAATTTGTTATAATGCTATCAGGTGATAGTATGAATGTAGCGATGATTGTTTTATTACTATGTATTATAGTTTGTTTTGTTTTTATTTGGTTTGTAAATATTTACAATCAGTATCAAGAGTTTGTAATTCGAATCAATGAGGCAGAAGCAAATATTGATTCGGTTTTAAGAAAGCGATTTGATTTATTAAATAAGTCTGTTGTAATTATCAAGTCCAATACGAAAGTTAAGGAAGAAGTTTTAGAAGTTATTGTTGATTTACGTTCTAAAATGCTTTCTAATTTTGAGTTAGACCGGGTTTTATATGATGCAATTAATGAGCTTCATGATTATGCTGAAAAGTATGAGGCTTTAAGTCAAAATGAGGAGTTTACAAAGATTGAAATCGGTCTTAATGAAACAGAGGTTGAAATGGTTGCGCTTCGAAAGTATTATAACAATATTATTACGGATTATAATCGTCTAACTAAGGTTTTTCCTTCTAATTTGATTGGAAAATTGTGTAAGTACAAATCTAGAACTTATTATGATGGGAAAAATATGGAAGATGATATTGCTAATGATTTTAAGTTATAGTTTTCTAAAAATAACATGGTTTCATGTTATTTTCTTTTTAAAATGTATAAAAATATTCCTACCATACATATGACGCTTCCACCAATGTAATATTGATAATTATTATTGGCTTTTTTAGTGGTTTCTTTTTTTTCTGGTTTTTCTTCTATTTTGATAATGTATTCTCCATTTTTTGAATAAAGGTAATTTTCTCTGGCATATCGTGCTACGTAGTCTGGGTCTTTTAGTTTTTGAATGACTGTTGATAAGTCTTCTGCATCGTCTTTTAATTCTGTTAATTCTTGCTTTAATTGTTTTTGTTCTTCTTTTAGTTTGCTAATGTTCATTGTGTAGTTAATGAGTGTGAATAGAAAGTATCCCATTAGGATAATGGAAAGGGTTCCAAAAATCATCAATCGATGTTTTGATGCTTTTGGGATTTTTTTCTTTGCGGCCAATCTAATCACCTCTTATCTTTGTTTAGTATATCATTTTTTTATATGCTTTGCAACTAAACGGTGTATCTGATGTTCTAAACAAAATCCTACAATAATCATGCCAATGGAATAAGGATGTAGTATCGCTTGGTTGATTTTTTTGATGATTAAAAAGTATATCATTACGTTTGTTAAAACGAATAACAGGGTGAAAATAATTCTTAAAAAAAATTTATTTTGATATAAAAATTTATAGCTGATGTTTACGAAAAAGGAAAAGAAAATCCCATATAGAAAGGAAACGATTAGGGTCATGATTTGGGTTTTTAAGTTCATCATTTGAAGAGTTTCCCGAATATTCCTTCTTCTTTTTCTTTTTTGTTTGCGCTTTCCATATAGGTTAAACTGTTTACTTTGCCTTTAATTGATACATTCCCTTGGTAGGTGTCTAGTTTTATGATTTCTAATTCGGCTCCTTTAATGACCATGTATCCCATTGTTGTTTCCATTAAGAATTCTTCGTTATCAAAGCTGTCAATTTTTTTTACTCCGCTAATCACAATGTTTTTTCTTTCATTGATTGTGACATTGTGACTATATGTTGTAACCATTGTTTCTATCTTGTCCATTTTGTTCCTCCTCTACATAACTATATGTTTGGATATACATTTATATGTGTGAACAATGTTTACAAAATTTGACATTTTTCGATTAAAAAAACAAATAAGTTTTTCCTATTTGTTTATTCTTCTTCTTTGTTATATTCTCCGATAATTGCATCTTCAAATAGTTTACGAACATCTTTATTGATTGGATGTGCGATATCACGATAACTACCTGTTGCTGTTTGACGGCTAGGCATTGCGATAAATAATCCATTATCTCCTTCAATAATTCTAATATCATGAACTGCGAAGCAATCATCTAATAGAACTGAAGCTATTCCTTTCATTCTTGAGTCTTCTTTTTCTACTTTACGTACTGTTACAGATGTAATTTTCAAGTAAATCTCTCCCTTCAGTGTTTACATTATCAGTATATAATAAAATCGTTATAATTGCAAGTCTTTTAACGCATTTTGACGAAAATCAATTTTGATGGTCTTGGTAATTACATCTGCATAGGAAAATGATTTGATTCTATTTTCTTTTTTTAATAATTCCACTAAAAAAACGTTATCATATAATTCTTTAATTGTGACATGATAGTTTTCATATTTGTTTCGTCCTAAACTGTAACGAATCATGGCTTCTTTTCCAATGTGTTTTTTTAAGTCGCATTTGATTTGTTCAATCGTCATGAATTTCCTCCTATCTTGGATATCCAACATACATAGTTCCTTTGGTTCTAATGCCTCCTATTCCAGATGATCCATATTTTGTTTTTTCTAATACTGCTTTTAAGTCTATGTCTTGGTTTACATCAGATAAGCTCATGGTACATGCGATAATCGCAGGGTCTAGGGCATGAATGTTGATTCTTTTTGGGCTTGATGCGAAATTGGCTCCTGCTTTGATTAATTCTTCATAATCTGATTGGCAAGCTCCGGCAATAATAATTAGTTTTTCATGGCTTTTTTCATATAGTCTTGCTTCTTTGATTGATTTTACAAAGTATTCACTATTTTTATAGGAAGCTAAGTCATTTTTTTCTCCTTTTTTTTGATAAAAGGCGTCATGACCTGTGATAATGACAATATTGGGGTTATATTCATCTAGCCATGATCGGATGTTTGAAGCAACGTTTTCTTCTTTTTCAACGATTCCAATGGCCCAAATGTTGTATTGTTCATAGTAATCCAAGCATCGTTTTAAATATTCTTCATCGCCATCGATGTGTAAGATTTTACCTGGTAAGTAAAAGTAATCGTTTCTATCTAATACGATGTCTGGTTTTACTCGATCTAAGAAAGGTTTTTCTTCTTCTATATCTTCTTCTTCGTGATATGCTTTTAAGTCTGAAAGCGGACTATCTGCACATAGTCTTATGTTTAATCCTTTTAAATAGCAGATGTCTTCTTCGATTCCAAGAATTTTAAAAACCATGTCATTTTGATGAGATATTCTTGTGACTAAGTCCCCTACTTTCCATTCCATTCTATCACCCAATCAAGTTTATGATTGGGTCAATAAAAAGATTACAAAAAGTAATCTAAGTTATATTCGCAATATAGTTGATATTATAAATTTTTTTTCATATATTCTATAATTTCGTTTCTCATTTTTTCATATTTTTCAATTTCATTTTTATTTGTCTTTTCTAAAAATACATAATCGTAATTTAAAATTTCAGAAATTTTGTTACTATAGTTAGAATATTCTTTTAAAACTTTATTATGAGATTTATTTACATGTCCATATTGTAATGAACTGTAAACATAAGTATTTTTCATCGTTGGATTATGGGATTTTTTTAAGAAAAGAATATACGATTCTCCTTTTTTTACTGGAGTTAATCCTGATAAATAACTAGTCAAATTTAAGTTCCAATCAAATAAGAGATCGTACACTTTAATTGTTTTTTTTGTTTTTAAATTTCCTTTTATTACATTTTCTATTTCAAATTGATTAATGATACTTTTTCCATATAGAATTGGCTCTTTTTTTACCTTTCCAATGACTACGTAATCTGAGTATTGTATCAACTCATTTACATCACTTGCTTTTTCGTCAATAAAAAAATCATTCAATTCTGGAAAATACTCTTTATATTCATTACTTTCTGATCGCTCATATTTACTATTTTCTATATATTCTTTATAATTAATATGTTTTAAATTGACTTTTCCATAGATTAAAATTCCTATTATTAACAATAATATTATTATGATGAATATTATTAAATTTTTTAATTTCATAAGGTAATTTCTCCAATTATTTTTCCTGTATCTATCTTATATATTTTGTCACATAAAATTCTTAAATCTTCTTTATTATGACTTGCAATTAAGATTAATGTATCTTTCTTTTTTAAGTCCTTGATTATATTTCTTATTATTTCTACTCCTCTTTCATCTAGTCCATTAGTAGGTTCATCTAGTATAATGATTTTTTGATCTTCCATTATTGATTGCAATATTTTTAATTTTTGTTTCATTCCTAATGAATACTCTTTATATTTTTTATTAGCCACTTTTGATAGATCGAATTTTTCCATTAAAGATAATAAATATTGATCATCTTTTTTGTTGTTAATTGTGTATAGTAATGATAAGTTTTCCAAGCCTGTTAAATAAGGGTAAAAGGAAGGATCTTCTATTAAAATTCCAATTTGTCTTAAATCAAAATCTTCATTTATAATTGATTTACGATCAATTAATACATCTCCTGTCGTTGGAAAAATCAGTGTAGAAATGGCTCGAAATAGCATTGTTTTTCCAGAACCATTTCGACCATAAAAGCCATAAACTTTTCCGCTTTCTAATTTTAAATTGATATTATCTAAAACAATTTTACCTTTTATTTTTTTTGTATAGTTTTTAATTTCTAACTTCATATTTAGCACCTCCAATATTATAACGAATATAAATTTTATAAATCAAAAATATATTTATTGTGACGCATATTATACTTAAAATTATTTTAATCAATATATAATTATTTTCTAATATAAAATAATTATTGAATCCTAACATAAATAATAATATTAAAAAAATAACAAATATCAAATAAGAATAAATATAATTTTTAACAAAAAAATATAAAATGACAATCAAAGTAGCGAAAAGTAACATTTTTATTAAGTAATGAATGATGAATAGCCATGGTATTTTTTCGATTATTGCTCCTTGCATCAATAAAATTATTAACGCTTGAAGAAATAAAATAATTATATTTATAATAATAATGTAAATTAAACCTTTTTTTATTAGATATAAAATATAATTTTTTCTATTTTTAAATCTCATTTCAAACTGTTCTAACTGCATGCATATTGTTTTACTACTATAATAAAAGGATAGAAGGAGTGGCAAAAGCCATATTAAATTTACATATTGATTATCTGTCCAATTCATCCATAATTGTGATAGTGGAAGTGTATTATCTTCTTCTAATTGAATATATGGATTTTTTAATATACATATTATTAAAACAGATAAGAATACAACCAAAATTTCTTTCCAATTAATTTTCTTCATACGCTATACCCTTTATCCTATAATCTTTTTTATTCATAAAATAAGCAGATAATATTGTTAAAAATATTGTAAAAATAAGTAAGCATAAATCGATGAATATATTCATTTTATAAACACACGGAATTACATAAATAAATTGAATTAAAAATCTTAGTGTTTTTCCTGATATTAGTTCATATATTTCTAGTCCTATATCAGTACAGGCAATAAAACAAAGTAATATCATTGTAGATACGATTCGATTATTTATTTTTATATCAATTAATTTTATTATATTTACAATTATCATTGTTATGATAATGTAATTAATAAATAATTTTAAAATAATAATTATATTTTGTGTCATTAAAGAAAAATGATGAATCCCTATACCTATATGAAATAGTATAAATATTATCATGCAAAATAATAGTTCTATCTTCATATGTTGTTTTAATAAATTTAATATGTCTTTAAATCGAAATATGAAGCTTGAGTGAAAATAATTTTTAAATAACACATAATCAACGAATATATTTACAATGATTAAACTATAAAATATTGGGCGATGATAAAAAGTTGCAAGATAATTTTCAAAACTATTTGTCATTTGATTTCCACTGATATATCCTAATATAAAGATTGTTAGTAAACAATAAATAAATATATTATTTTTTAAAATGCACTTTATCATATTAATTGGTCCTTCGTTTTAAATTTTTTTATTATTAGTATACTACTTAAGAGAAGTGTGATTCCTATGGCTATGAAATACTCTCCAACTGAATATTGATCTGTTGGTTGTAGCTTTTCTACTATAGAAAATTGTCTTAATTTTAAAATTGAAAGCATAAATTCATTAATTACTATATATATAAAAGGAATAAAATATAATACAATTCTATTTTTTATGAAAAATGAACATGCATATGAAAAGATAGAGATTACACCTAATACCAATGAAACTGATAAGCTAATCATGACAGTAAATAGTGCTGGATGGTTTATTCTAATGCTGTCTAAAAAATATCTTGAATCTACATTTCTAAAAAAGCCTACTTCTTGATAGTAAGAATAACTATTTCCACTTAAAAATAATATTCTTAATAGTAAATAATTTAACATGAATCCTATAAATGAAATAATTACAGTTATTGTAAAGGTTAATACTAATCTGATTATTATATTCTGTCCCTTGTTTATTCGATTATGTAACATACTTGAAGTTTTCATGGTTTCTTCTAACCAATTGGAATCTGAAAAAATCATTGAACAAACAATTGGAAATATAATTATAATCAAAGTATTAAATGCTACAAATGGATTATATAATATTGAAATATATTCTGCAGTATGCATATTTTCTACAATACCATACGAACTGTTATTTTGAATTACAAATAGAACTTGTATGATATTGATTAATAAGGTAATCAGTATAGCTATATAAAATTCTTTTTTTTTCAACATATATTGAATATTAAATTTTAGTATTTTCATTGTTTTCCTCCATAAAATAGAGTAAGACTCTTAGCCGAAGAGTCTTCTTTTTTTATTTATAATCAAATGTACCTACTACATGTCCTCTTGTTAAAGACCATGAATGATTTCTTAAACGAGCTTGTACAGCTACTCCTGCATCATATGCAACATCGTGGTTATTATTATAGTAAACTTTATATTTTGTATTTAAAGTATTTACCACAGCGCCTGCATTAGGATAATATAAGTCGGCTACTGGTTTTGCATAAAAGGTAACTGCGGAAGCAGATTCCATTGATGTTAGTTTTACCTCACCATAACTACTAGTTTGAGATTTGTTAGCACCAATTATGTTAGAGTATCCCTGTTGTTGAGGCACTTGTGTATTCACTGCCACACTTGTTGCTGAAGCGACTCCCAATCCTATACTAGTCAAAGCAAAGGCGAAAGTTGAAACAAATAATACTTTTTTTATTTTTTTCATTTTCTGTACTCCTTTCCTATTTATTTAGTTTCAGCAAACTAGACCATTATAATAGTGCGGCTATTTATTATAACGAGAATACAACAACATTTACTCTCCACTATCTTCATTATATCACCTAAATTTTTTTATTCAAGCTTTTTCGACATTTTTTTAATCTTCTAATAACCAATCAATAATATTTTTATGAATAATTCCGTTTCTTGAAAGGTCAAATTTATCTGTTGATATTATATATTTTGGATAGTGATCTTGGATATGATCAAAAGCACCAAATTCTCTTTCCATAATTTCATCATATAATTGAAACGCCACTTGAAAATATAGTTTTTCATCTCCTTTTGTAGCTATGAAGTCTATTTCACCTTTTTCTAATGTTCCAACTTTTACATCATATCCTCTTGATAAAAGTTCATTATAAACTACATTTTCTAGGTAAGCTCCCATTTGGGGCTTTTTGGCGGTATTCATTACTTGCCCTAATCCCAAATCAGTTAAGTAATATTTATACTTTCCATTTAAAATTCTTTTTCCTCTAACATCATATCGATCCACTTTGTTAATTAGCATTGATGCGGACATATATTCTAAATAGTTATATAAAGTATTCTTAGACACATTTCTATTATCTTGCATAAAATATTTGGCTAAGTTTTCTGCTGAAAACATTTGAGATGGTGTGGTTACAATATATTCAACAATTCGATTAAACAAATCTATATCTTTGACACCATAGCGGGTTATAATATCTTTTACGACTATAGAGTCATATACATCAGTCAAATATGTTCTGGTCTGGTTTTCATCTGTTAATACAAATCTTTGTGGCAGTCCTCCCCACTTTAAATATTCCATAAAGTCTTTTTCCAATTCATATTTATCTTTGCTTTTTATATTCTTTAATTGACAAACTTCTTTAAAGGTAAATGGATATACTTTAAAGCTTACGTACCGTCCTGATAAATGAGTTGCAAGTTCTCCAGATAATAAGTCACTATTTGATCCTGTAATAAATATCGATACTTTTTCTTCTAAATCAGCTTTTAATGAATTAACAGCTTTTTCCCATTTATCTACATTTTGAATTTCATCAAAAAATAGGTAATTTTTTTTATCTTTTGTCATTTTTTCATTTATGTACTGATATAAATCATCATCATTTTTTATAAAGGAATATTTTTTCGATTCGAAATTGATATAAATGATTTGATTTTCTTTGATATGATTTTTTTTTAATTCTTCTATAATTTGTTTTAATATTACTGATTTCCCACTTCTTCTAATACCTGTTATTACTTTAATCAGGTCTTGGTTATAAAAAGGTCTTATTTGTGATAAATATTTTTCACGAATTACCATCTAATCACCTCAATATGATTATACATTGATATTTTTATATTGTCAATTTTGTATTTTCAAAAATACAAAATTATGTTTTTTTTCTTTTTTGTATTTTAATTTTCTACTCTTACAATTCGTTTTTTTTCGCTTTTATTTAATGATTCATCTGTTACATAATAGGTTAAGACATATCTTCCTTCAAAAGAAGCAAGTGATCCTTTTATTTTTACGTCTAATTTCCCATTCGAGTTATCTTCTAATGTAACGCCTTTCATTAAGTCAAAGTCTTTTACTTCTTCTCTTTTGAGTGTTAGTTTCTCCATTTTTATTTTTGGTTTTTCTGTATCTTTTACGGTTACCATTCTGGTTATGAAGCTGTCTTCTTTGGCATAAGAAATTCGGTATGTTAGTTTATATGTAGTCATTTTACTGGTATCTATTTTTGATACGACTGTTTCTTGTTTTTTGATTTCAATATCAACTTCATCTGCTTCTTTTCCATCGGATGTTATGGCTTTATATCCTTTGTCTTTATAAGAACGATTTAGTTCAGCGTATTCTAAATTTTTTCCTTTTAATACTACCATTGGGGCGCTTTTATTAATTTCATCATAGTCTTCTACCATATTTTTGTCTTGGTCTAAAATTTTGAATGAATAGTTTTTGTTCTTTTTTTGTATGGTCATAAGTAATTGATTGGAAAATTTTCTTCTTGTTTTTGGGTTTTTAAAATTTTCATCAATATATCCACTTTGTTTTAAGGTCCGAAGTGGGACTGTAATTGTGTCTCCGTTTTTTTCTGGTAACAATTCTGTATATTCTTTGCTCCATGATTGAAGCGCTGTTTCTATTTTTTCTATTTGTTGTTTATATTTTTTATTTGTTTTATGTATACGGACAGCTGTAAATATGGTTGTAATTATTATAATACTTCCTATGATAATTAAAAGTTTTTTTAATCCTGTTTCCATAATCCACCTCATTATTAGTATAACATTTTTTTTGATTTTTAGAAAACTTCTTTTTAAAATGTGTCTAAATATGTTACAATATAAAAAAGAGGGATTGGTATGGATAAGAAAAACGAATTTCATGTATTAAAGGAAATTCCATTATTGGAATTTTTATATGAAGAAGTAAGCAATAAGTCAAAAAATTCAGTGAAGTCATTATTAAAGTATGGACAAGTATTTGTCAATGGAGAAAAGCAAACACAATTTGATTTTTTATTAAAACCAAATGATGTTGTTTCACTTGGTGAAAGAAATGATTTTCCTTATCCTATTTTATATGAGGATGATAGTTTGATTGCGATTCATAAGCCTAGTGGATTACTTAGTATTGCATCTGAAACGGAAAAGGAAAAGACTGCTTACCATGTTGTGAAACTATACTTAAATGGTAAGGGTGAAAAACTATTTGTTGTACATCGTTTGGATCGTGATACTTCTGGTATTTTATTGTTTGCGAAAAGTGAAGAAATGAAACACATGCTTCAAAAATATTGGAATACAGTCACTTTAAAAAGAGGATATTTAGCGATTATTGAAGGTTCTATGGAACGAGATAGTGGAATTATTCGAAGTTTTTTGAAGGAGGAAAAAAACACTATGGTTCATTCTACTAAGAGTGAGTCTAATGGAAAACTTGCGATTACTCGTTATCAAGTACAAATAAAGAATAAGGATTTTTCTTTGTTAGAGGTATTTTTGGAAACGGGAAGAAAAAATCAAATTCGTGTTCATTTAAGTGAAAGTGGACATCCAATTATTGGTGATTCTAAGTATGGTTCTAAAAAAGACCCACTTCATCGATTAGGTCTTCATTCTCATGTTTTAGAGTTTATTCATCCTTTAACGAAACAAGTCATTCATCTTGAGACTCCTACTCCAAAAGAATTTGAACATTTTTTTACTGAAATATAAAAAGAACTTTTTGGTTCTTTTTATATTTTTAGATGTTTTTTTACGGCTCTTGAGCTTCCAAACATACCAACTAAGATTCCGATACCAAGTAGAATTCCTGAGATAACGTAGATAAATGGTTCTGGTTTTAGTAGTTGAATGAATGGAGAAAAGAGTTGTCCATCAAAGTTATTGTATAGGGCTGTATATCCATAAATGGTTCCTAAAATTGGAATAATAGACCCAAATATTCCTAGGAATAATCCTTCAAATAGGAATGGAATTTTAATATTTAGGTTGCTTGCTCCTACAAGTCTCATGATTTCAATTTCTCTTTTTCTTGAGAAGATGGTAATTTTGATTGTGTTAGAGATTAAAAATGCGGTTACTACTATTAAGGCAATTACCATAAAAATACTAATTTTTTTAACGACATCAAACATACTAACAAGTTGTTCTACCATGCCTTCTCCATATTTTACGATATTCACATGTTCCATTTCTTTGATTTGGTTAGCTGTTTTTTTAATCTTTTCTATTTCTTTTACTTT
>CANAXT010000008.1 GCA_947365915.1 uncultured Mycoplasmatota bacterium | reverse complement strand
TTAATACTGTATTTTCTGGTACTGTGATACTTGGTTTGGTTTGATCTATTTTATATGTTTTACTCAATGTATTTGTATGACTGTTATTATCAGTTACAGTTACATTTACTTCATAAATCCCTGTTTCATTTAATGTTATTGTCTTAGTCAAACCTGATACAGTCTCTTTTGATACAGAAGCACCATCTTTTTTTATCTCATATATAAATGACTCTACATTGTTTGGTTTTACTCCACTTACATTGATCAATACTTCTTTCTCTTTTACATATGTTTCATTACTCTCTGTCATTGTTATTACTGGTGTCATATATAATACTACCACAGTTCTTGTTACAGACGCTGTTTTATCATTACTTGTTGTTGTATAAATCACTTGATATGTTCCTTCTACCATTGTATCGATATTACTTACTACTTCATCATTCCTTTCGATCTCTGTCGTATATTCTAAAATATCTCCACCTCTAGTACTTGCTTGCGCTCCTAGTTCTGTATAAGTCCCTCCTACTTCTACATAAACTGTACTATCTCCATTTAAAGCAATCACTGGATCTTTCTCATTCTCTGATAACATACATTTTCCTTCTTCATACTTTAATAACGTTACCTCATGATCTAAAAATCCCTTGATCGCACACCATTCTCCATTATGAATCGCAATACTAATTTCTCCATTTGGTGTTACTACAACCATTCCACCTTTTGGACTTGCTCCACTATAACTTAAACCCTCTGGTTTTCCTCCATCAAAAGAAAACGTTTTTTCTTCTGATAATCCGCCTTCTAATATACTTTCCGCATATAATAACTTCGCACTTTCTAATAATCCATATGTACTATCTAAAAAAGCACTCTTTTTTGATTTATTCACAATATTTAATATAATTGGTACTGCAATTAAAGCAATTACAGCCAAAATCACAATCACCGCTAATAACTCAATTAATGTAAAACCTTTTTTTCTCATTTAGCCATCTCCATTCTAAATATATTATAGCCTATTATAGACTATGATGCAAGTTTTTCTTTCCTACACTCTATTATGTTCTGTAAAACTGAAACTATTCAAAATGGAGTCATCTTTTCTATAAATTTATATTTTATGCCCCCCCCCCTAGGTTACTATTTGTTAATGAAATTTTCTTCATTTCTTATCATCCCTTTACTATATACAGTATAACTTTTTTATATCAAACTTTATCATTTTGTAACTATTTAGTTATAGATAAGCATAATAAAATGTTACTACCCAGCTATTCACTATGAAAAAAGGCTAAAATTTAACCTTGATATCTAAACAATTCCTTATTATCAAAAAAATCACGAATAGATCCTAATAGATTTATTTTTCATTTTATACCCGTTTTTATAATACTCATTGATGACGCAAACTCTTTTGCTCCTTCTACTGTTCTAAATTCTCCTGATATTTTTATCTTATTTTTTTATCATTCTTAAACCTTTGCACAATGAAAACGGTTAACCTATATGTTCTATTACAAACTTATCATCTACTTATTATTTTAAGTGAACGAATAGCCAATACTGTTTTCATATATGCTTATCCTCTCATTTCATTCTGTATTGATAATCATTTGTTATCTACCTAAACTCTTTAATACAGCATTATATGAAACTGGCCTTGGTAATTTTTTCTCTCTAGATCAAGTCTTAATCTGTATTAGATGACCTACTAGAATTAGTATTGTTTTTATTTATATGATTTATTTCTGCATCTTTAATTTGTATTTGTTCTTCTAATTGTTGAATCTTTTCTTCAAATTGTTCAGTAATTTTGTTAACTGCTTTGGTTATTGAGTGTTCAATATATTCATCTATTTCTTCCACCTTTTTTTGTAATCTTTTATTTTCTGCTTTTATAGAATCCAATTCTATTTTTACCTTTTTATATTTTTTTGATAATCTTTCATTTTTCACAACTTCTTTTTCATACAATTCATATATTGGATTTGCCATAAGATTATCATCTCCTTTATTTTCTATTATAGAAGCATTTTTCCTTTTTACTACTTTTTGAAACTATATTGTTATATTTAATTTTTTTATCTCTGAGTAGTAACTACAAAAAAAGATACGAATG
The DNA here is from genome assembly GCA_947365915.1 of uncultured Mycoplasmatota bacterium. Classification (GTDB taxonomy): domain Bacteria; phylum Bacillota_I; class Bacilli_A; order RF39; family UBA660; genus MGBC102946. The sequence continues at coordinate 38,196 of CANAXT010000008.1, read as the reverse complement.
CACTCGTACCTTTATGAAACAACAAGTTCTAGAATATTACCACGTTCACTAATAATTTGGAACTGATATGTTTTTCCATTAATCGTCTTCGTCTTACCACTCAAATCCTGATTAAACAAATCAGTCAACTCAGAATAATCTGAAATATTAGAAGTAGTTGCTAAATAAATCCGATAAGTTCCTTTTTCTAAACCACTTAAATCTAAATTGCCATCATACCAAGCCAATGATTTTGATAAAGAATCACTTTCTGGTAACACTGGATCATAATCTCCCTTAATCGCATTTACTGGCATAGAAACTGTTTTATAAGTATCCTGATTCTCAAAAATAATCTTTCTAGATACTTTCACTGTTGGAGCCAAATTCATACCGTATGAATAAGTATATCCTTTAATATGCAATAAATTACGATCATTAAAATCTAACTCAAAAAACTGATCAAATTGATTAAATGTATAAGTACTCGTTGTCCTATCTGCTAATTTATGATCACGAACAACAAACTCAATAGGCTGTTCATCAATATAATAATCATTTCGAATCATTACTTCTTTTTTCCCACTATAACTAGTTGCCTGTGGAGCAAACATCTTATTACTTAAAATAGATACTGAAAACTCATGATTGGTATATGCAATAACAGTTGCAACATAATTTCCACTTTCAACACCATCAAAATCTGTTTCTAACTCAAACCAAGCATAAGAATAATCATAATTTCCCATTCCATAAGAAGGATACGGAATTTCTTTAGAATCTTTTAATCTTCGAGCAGATTCCACATAAACCTCATCTTCATCATCAACATTTACTAACATTACCATATAATGAATTCCAGTATTCAAATTATTATTAATTCCTTCAATCGTTTGAAATCCTTTAATATATAACTTCCCATTCTTAGAAGAAACATGATCCAAATAGAAGAATGCATCTTTTTGTACCAAATCATCATTCTCTAAAGCATTTTGATACTGTGCTTTATAAGTTGTATTTCCAGTCGCTGCTACTACTGTTTTATCCCAACCAATAAAGACATAACCATCTCTACTTGGTTCTATATTAAAGATTGGTTTCTCATTTTCGCCTGTATAAACCACCTTGGAAGTAGTCCCATCTGGATACTCTCCTCCTGCAGCATCAAATGTAATTTGATAACTTTTATTGGAACGATAAACTGCCGTATAAGTTGTATTTTCAGTAGCAGCTTCTACTGTCTTATCCCAACCTAAGAATACAGAATTCGCTTTACTAGGCGCTTTAATATCTGGAATTACATACTCTTCTACACTGAGACTTTTCGTCGTGGCTGTTTTATCATCAAATGTTCCACCATTCGGATTAAAATTAATTGTATAACGTTTCTTCTCCGCTTTTCCACCTTGAACATAAGTCAAATAAGAAGAATGAATATATGCAACATTATGATCATAATTATAGAAACCTTGACCAGTCACATACCCTGTTCTAGAACCATTCAAAGTTGGATCAGACTGAATCTTATACCAAACATTACTTCCATTGATATAATCACCAGTAACAGAAGATAACACAGTCACCACAAAATTATTAGTTGTACCAGTATAATACAAAGTTGCCGCATTTTTACTTGGACTTGCTTGAATTGGGTAATTACCACTACCTTCTTTCACACCTAATCCATACTTTTTAAAATCCTGATATCCATAAACTTTATCAAAAGCATAATAATACTTTGCTGCCTTTTCTCCCCAATATGGATCAGATGCATATCTTACATTAAATCCAGATCCCTTATCACCAAGAAATCCTCCATAATAATTATTTCCACTTGGATTTGTATAACTTTCTGAAACAAAATACCTTGTATGAGCATAAATTCCAATTCCTACCGTATCATAATAATCCGCTTTCCCGGGATTAGAATCATAAGCACTATGACCAAACAAATTATTTCGATTTATCGCAAAATTACTTCGTCCAAAAGCAGATTCATTCTTAGCAACCCCATACACCAACATCGCATTCGCACCAAACTCTCCCTGATATTGGACAAAAGTAACTTCTTCCCCAAAGAGTTGAGATTGTCTTTCTAATAATGTTGTACCAGGAATTGCCTTTGAATTATAATAACTTAAATCTTGACGAATCTGATTCGAAGTATAATTAGAAATAGAACGATGAGACAAAAATTGATAATAATTATAATAAGGAGCTCTCGCATTCAATGCATTCGTATGAACACCAGCTTTATAATCTCGTATCATAGCCCGATACCCTTCCATACTTTCCGTATAAAAATAATGTCCATCATAACTCCAATAATATTTATTATTCACAACACCTGTAGGTATTTCATGACCTAACGTAATAGCTGTAATACTATAAGAATTTGTATTTTTAGATATATTATGGGTAAACTCTCCTTTTACAATTTGATAACTAGAAGTATATCTTGCGTTATAATTGGCTTGATTCATATTTACAACTTCAACTTCATTTGAATTAACCCAGCCAATCACACCAGACAACTTAAATCGTACTTTAGATCCATCAGCAGATGTTCCTAAAAAAGCAGCATCTGCACCAAAAGCACCATTCGTATACCCTTGCTTATTATTGTGTTCAATCGTATAAGTCGTGTTCGCATTGCCCTTTGTATTAAAATTTACCAAAGCATAAGTTGCATATCGTACAGTTCCACTATTAAGAATACTCCAGTTATACGCCTGGTTTTCCTTTTCTTTTGCTTGTACATAATTATATGCCTCTTGATAAGTTCCAAAACTTGTATAAAAATTATTATTATTTCCATTTTCTAAATACACATCAAAAGTAGAAGCTGCTTTTGATGAAACAAAAGGAACGAAAAAACTACATAGTACAAATAAAAATAAAAATCCTAGTCTTTTTTTCATGGAAAGTCACCTCTTTTTACCACATCCTATTATATCAAATAAACTTTTTTTTGTATAGTATCTGTTTTTTTATATCTGTCAAGTAAATGGTATGCGAAAAAAAGAAAAAATTGCGAAAACCTTGAAAAATTTAAAATTTTATAGTACAATGTATACAGATGAGGGAAACTTCATAAAATAAAAAAGAGACATGTATAACTTTGGTTGGTTAAGCGCTGTCTCTAATTAGTATATTAAAGAAACGCTATGGCAAAGTTGCCAAGCGTTTTCTTTTTAGTCTTTGTTTTTGGGTCTTAGGTCTAAAAGCAAAATTAGAATAACTAACATCTTAATATAGTGAGTAAACAATTAAGCTTTAAATTTTAAAATAAAAACAATTTTTAATATTTACGATTACGACCACTAAACGAACCACCCAAACCTGGAGCATTCACTAACACTCTAGGATTAAACATATGGGCTTCAAATTGACTCCAGAACATATAGTCAACCAAATAATGACCATTCGCTAAAGTAAAATGTGTATGTTGTCCACTACTACAACCATCCCAAGTCTCTATAGAAGGATTACCACCCATCGTTCCAATTTGTGTATCCATTGTAACCACTTGCTTATCTCTAACCATAATACTTCGAAGATGTGCATACATACTAGTATACTTCTTACCATTAATATTATGGATAATATACACCATATTTCCTCCACATTTTCCTCGATCAGTATGTCCAACAACAATTCCTGGAGCAGCAGCATAAACTGGTACTGCACTTCCCGATTGAGCCATATCAAGTCCACCATGGAAATCACATCGATATCCATTCAACCAATAACACCGATTTCCAAACTCACTCGTAATTTTCCCACTGACAACAGGGCGAAAAAACGCAGTTCCTGCTGGTAATACCTGATTACGGTTCACACATTGATCTACACTTTCATCTTCTCTACACTTTAGCTTTTCTAAATATTGAATCTGATTTTTAATCATCTTAATTTCTTCTTCAATAGAAACACTAGCAGCTGACGTTGCTTGTAATTCATCTCCTAATTTGGTCTTTTGATTCGCCAACTCCGTTTGTTTTTTCTTTAAAGTTTCTTGCTTCTCAGTAATCTCCGTTTTCTTTTTCTTATTACTTTCAATTAACGAATTATACTGCTTCATCAAATCATCATTATAAGAAGAAAGTTGCTCTGATATTGCCATACGATAAATAAAATCAGTAAAATCTTTCGCACCAAACGCAAACTCTAAATAAGCAGATTCTCCTTCAGAGACTTGCAAAAAACTAACCAATTCTTTAATTTCTTTATCTTTTGCCTCAATATCTTTCTCAGCCTGAACAATTTCAGCTTGTAACTTCACCATATCATTACTAAGCTGATTAATCGTATTCGTATTCGTTGTAATCGAAGATGCAATTTGATTAATTTGATCTTTTGTAAGTTGTTGCTTTTGTTTATTTTCATTTTGTTGTGCTTCCCAATCCGCTAACTCCTTACGATAATCTCCCAAAGTCTTAGAAGCAGCCTCTACATCCAGGCTTGGAAAAACGAGTCCTGGAAACACAATAGCAGCAATTAAAATCATACAATTTAACTTTTGAAACACTTTTTTCACATAATCACCTACTCTTTCAATGACTTACGAACTTGTTTATAGTTTGGACAATATTTACAAACCAAACTCCAAAAATCAGAAGAATGATTAAAATGAACAAAATGAGATAACTCATGAACAATCACATAATCCAACTTTGTCTGATCATATTCCATTAAACGGCTATTTAACGTTACCGAATTATCCCTTTTATTACATACTCCCCATCTCGTTTTCATATTTCTTATTTTAAGTTTTGGAAAAGGAATACGTTCCTCAAATAGGCCATACCAATATTGTAACCGTTCTTCATATATTTTTTTCATTTCTTTTTGATACCAAAGTTCTAACTTTCGTCTACTAGGCGTAAATATTTTAAATCCATCAATTTCTATCTTATCTATTCCAGACACTATAATTATATCATAAATTTGACCTAAAATATAAAAATTCTCTTTTTTTTCTTCCTCTAGTTGACACTTATTAATCATTTTTTTTAAAGCATCAATATTTTCCTCTAATAATCTCATAACATAACGCTCTGATGTCCATCTATTTGTTGTAACCGTAATCACATTCCCATCCTTCACTCGAATATACGTATTTTTATTTTGCTTTCGAATAATAGATACAGGATAAAAAATATTACCTATTCTAAACTCCATAAAATTCACCATCAAACATTATAGCACAAAAAAAAGAACAGTTCCAGAGAACTGTCTAAATAAATAATGACGCAATCACTAATACAATCATAATGACTACAAAAATGCTTACAACAAACTTCCAAATATATTTCATCCAATCTTTGTATGAAACTTCTAAATAACGAAGTGCTGCAATCAAAACCATACTAGTTGGTAAAATAAGCATTGCCAAACCATACATTGTTTGGAAAGCAAGCCCAATTACAGGTAATGTATTCGCATCAAATTTTGCCTCAAACATTCCACTAAGTCCACCAACCAAATAATAAAGATCATTATAGAAGAAACTTCCAATAAACGCTGAAATAGCGGTCGTAACAACATTAAATGATTTCGTTAATCCTAACAAGAAATTATTAATCGTATGATAAAGATTTCCTGACTCTGCATTTAGTAACACTGCAAATATAACATTACAGATCATCACATAAAATGCAACTCCAACCATTTTTTTAGCCCCTTCAAAGAAGCCTTCCATAATATCTTTCATTTTTAAACTATAAATCCAGCCGATTAGTAAACTAGCAATCACTAATAATGCAGATAATTCATAATATCCCCAATATCCAATTTGTGATACATTTCCTAAAATATTTTCTAAAATTGGATAACTTCCAATCTTCACATCCATAAGCGACGTATGAAGTTCTTGGAAGAAATTAATTTTAAATCCATACATCCAATTAAACATTGCTGCTAAAGTAAATGCAATTAACAAAACAACGATAATCACCATTGGAATCGCACTTTTTTTACTTTTTCCTTTAGGATCGTAAAATGGAATTTCTACTTCCTCTTTTACAGTCACAACTTCCTCTTTTTTGGTTTCTTTCTTAGACCCCTTTTTCTTAGTTTCACTAACAGATTCTTTCTTCTTGGTATTCTTTACTGATAACTCTTTTTTTGCTTGTTTTGTAACAAACATAACAAGTAAAAATAAAAGCATAATCAATAATATAATCTTAGTAGCAATTTGATTATTCATATCTAATTTTAAGAAATTATAGATATAACCAGATACATTAAATCCATACGTAGATCCAATCATTCCGACCAAAATTGCGCCAACAGTAGAACCGATTGCAGTTAACTTACTGAATCCCATTAAAAGAATAACAGCTACTAAAAATGGAACCAAAATAAATAACGGAATGGTAAGACCATTAAGTGATGCAATAAGTCCTAAAATAACCATTACAATCACTAAAAATAAACATTCTTTCCCTTTCCACTTTTTCGCAACCTTTTCTACAAATGGTGAAAACACTCCTGTTTTTTCTAGTACTCCATATAGTCCCCCGATTGCTAGAAAGACTAACCCGTATTGGAAAAAAGTACTAAGTGTAATGAGTGGCATACGGAAAAAATCAAATAATCCAATTGGATCCGTTGTTCCTTTGGCAAACTCACTACCAGAATATGACCCTGTTGGAATAATCCACGATAGTACAAACAAGACTAAAAAGAAAATTCCAAGTGTCTTTAATAAACTATATTTTTTCATTTTCTAGACCTCCACCATAATTATACCAAATTTAGGGAAAATGTAAAAGTTTTTAAAATATTTTTCATCTTTTTTTCACATCATTGACAAAAAAACAGTGTTTTTCTATAATAATGAAATAGAAAGAGGAAACAAAATGAAGAAAAAAAACTATTTTTGTTATAGCGACAATAACAAACGTTATCACACGTTAAACGACTATTATCAAAACAAATTTCACTCAAAAATTTTTAAAATCAGTTTAAACGCTGGATTCACTTGCCCAAACATCGATGGGTCTGTCGGTACTGGAGGTTGTATTTACTGTTCAAACTTAGGAAGTGGAGACTTTGCAGGAAACAGTCAAGAATCATTAACAAACCAATTTTATCAAATACGTGATGAAATCAGTAAAAAATGGCCAGAAGGAAAATACATTGGATATTTTCAAGCGCATACCAATACCTACGCTCCCCTTCCAATTTTAAAACAAAAATACGAAGAAATATTAAAATTAGACAATGTAGTTGGCCTATCTATTGCAACTAGACCCGATGCCATTACTGAAGAATGTTTAGACTACTTCGAAGAACTTTCAAAAAAAACATTTCTAACAATCGAACTAGGGCTACAAACCATCCATGAAAACACTTCAAAATTCATTAATCGTTGCCACTCATTAAAATGCTTTGAGGAAATGGTAAAAAAACTACAAAAACGACATATTGAAGTCGTCGTACATATCATGAATGGTCTTCCATACGAAACAAAAGAAATGATGCTTGAAACAGTAAAATATTTAAACAAATTAAAAATAAATGGCATCAAAATTCATATGTTACACATTTTAAAAGACACCAAACTAGGACTACTTTATAAGCAAAATCCATTTCCAGTCTTAACAAAAAATGAATACATTGACATTGTCTGTGATCAACTAGAAATACTAGATCCATCCATTGTAATTCATAGAATTACAGGAGACCCAAAAAAAGAAGACTTAATTGCTCCTAACTGGTTATTAAAAAAATTCGATGTTTTAAATTCCATCGATAAAGAACTAGTAAGAAGAAACACATACCAAGGATTTCGTCTATCTTCTATAAACTTCAGAAAAAAAATCATGAGTGAAAATATACATCACTATGATCAAATCTATACCTTTGATGATTCTAAGGAAACTCTAAATTTTCTAAATACATTAATCGATACAGGTTCAATTATAACTTCAAATAATCTTCAAAAAGGAAAATTAGGTTTCATTTACTGCAATGATTCAACACTACTTTGTAGAAATAACATCCGTTATTGGAAATCACTTTTACACAACAAAGGAATGATTTTCATTGAAACAAAAGAACCAAATTCATTTTATCAAGAAATTGGAGAAGAAACATTTTTCATAGATACCTATTTTTATGTCATTAAAAAGAATTAAGATTCTAGTAAACCTCTTAATTCTTTTTCTGTTAACTTAGAAATGATAATTTGATCTCGATCTTCTCCCTCAACAACTTGATCACTTAAATTTTTCTTTTTTTGTTGAAGCTCAACAATTTTTTCTTCAATCGTCCCTTTTGCAATTAACTTCACAACTTCAACAACATTTTTTTGACCAATCCGGTGCGTTCGATCCGTTGCCTGATTTTCCACTTGCGGATTCCACCAAGGATCCAAATGAACAACAATATCCGCACTCGTTAAATTAAGTCCGGTTCCTCCTGCTTTTAAAGAAATCAAAAATACCTTCGTATCATCTTCATTAAAAGCAGAAGCCATTTCCATTCTTCGTTTCGCCTTCGTACTTCCATCCAAATAATAATAACTAATTTTTTCACTATCTAATTCCTGTCTTACTAAATGAAGCGCCGATGGAAATTGTGAAAAAACCAAAATTTTATGACCATTTGAAATCGATCCCTTTAAAATTTCTAATAACGTTTTTATCTTACTTCCAACATGAGTCTCATTTTCTAATAATAATCTAGAATCAATACAAATTTGTCTTAATTTCGTTAATAACGATAAAATTAAAATCTGACTTTTCATAAACCCTTCTGTTTGTAACGTTTCTTCAATTTGGTCTTTCGTTTTTTCTAACCATCCAACATAGAGTTTCTTCTCATTTTCTTCTAATTCTACCAATACTTGATTTTCTAGTTTCTCTGGCAAATCCTTTGCCACCTCTATTTTCTTCCTTCTTAAAATAAATGGAGAAATTTGCTTATTTAAAAGAGATAAAATTTCTGGAGACTCTTCCATCATTTTCACACTATACATTCGTTTAAACTTAGACAAATTAGACAAATATCCTGGCATAATAAAATCAAAAATACTCCAAAGTTCCAATACCGAATTTTCAATTGGCGTTCCAGTTAATGCAAACTTCACACGAGCATGAATCATCTTACATGATCTTGTAATTTCTGCATTCACATTCTTAATATTTTGAGCTTCATCAATAACGCAAGTATCAAAGTTTATCTTTTGATACCATTCCAAATCTTGTCTAAGTAACCCATAAGAAGTAATTAAAACCGAAGCTGAATCAATTTGCTGAAAAAGTTCATGTCTTTTTTCTTTTACTCCATTCATAAGTAAAATAGAAATATCTTTTTCAAATTTTTCAAACTCTGCTTCCCAATTATAAATTAAGGAAGTAGGAACTACAATTAAAAACTTTGCTTCAGGATTTTCCTGTAATTTTAACTTAATATACTTAATAGTCTGAATCGATTTTCCAAGCCCCATCTCATCTGCTAGAATACCACCAAATCCACAATTAGAAAGAGTCATCAACCATTTAACTCCTACTTCTTGATAATCTCTTAAAATCCGTAAATCCTTTTTAGATAACTCTATTTCAGTGTCTTTATAATGATTAAATGCCTGAATTAAATCCCCAAATGATTGATCCAACTTGACAAAATCCATATTTTCTTCATCTACAAGTTGTTCTATTTTGATACTTTTATATTTAGAAATTTCTATCTTATCATCCAACAATTGTTGGCCAGTAAGCTCTAATTCATCAATCAAAATTCCCATTTTCTGTAAATCTTTGGATTCCAAATTCATATAATTACCATTTTTCAACCGATAATATTTTTTCTTTAATTTAACAGCATCCAATAAAGATTTTAATTCTTTTTTATTGATTCCTTCAATTCCAAATTGATAAGATAAAATATTGTCTGATCCAATTCCAAATTCACTTTGAACAGAAGCTTTTTTGATAACTCGTACATCCTTTAAATTTTTAGATACATACACTTCATACTTTTCCGTAAATTCTTTTAACTTTTCTTCCAAAAAAGAAATAATATCATCTTCATTTACAAGTTCAAAATAATCTTTTTTTGGTTCAAAACCAATCGATAACAATTCCTGAATATAACTTTGTTCTAACTGTTTATCTCGCATCACATAAATTTGTGGTTCTTCAAATAAATTCCATTCTTGATCATTCACACAAAGATGAATTGTTCCAACAATAGAATCTTTCTTTTTTTCAAAATAATATTTTACTTTGGGAAGGTCTAAAACAAATTTATCTTCTACCTCCTTACTCATTTTCACATTTTTATTAAGACCATATATTTTAGGTAAGATCACAGAAGAAAAATCTTTGAATTCGCTTTCTTTAAACAACAATTGTTTTTTCCGATTTTCTACCATGACTTTCAAAAATTCACCAACTTCTTCTGATACATGATAACACTCATCTTGATCCATAAAATACTGATAATCTTCTGTTAAAGGAGTAACTGTGGAATAATCAAAAGAAACCCTCAAATTATTTCCAATTTCATCAATCTTCGTTTCCATCGGATATTCTTGTTTCATTCCATAAAACGATCTTGTATAATACCCTTCTTCTACACAAAATGGATAATTCTCAAGTAATTTTAAAAATTCTTTTAAAGTTCTACCAGATAATGTAACCGAAGTAACTTTACTACCTACATAATAATATCCATAATAATTTCTAGATTCTGCCTGACTATCCACATAAAATTTTAAAAAATCTAATATTTTTTCATCTTCTTTTGAAACATAGTATTCATTAGAACGATATGTAAAATTTTTTCCAAAATAGACTTCTTCTTCTCCATTTGGATAATTTTCTAAAAAACTTTCCAATTGTTTTTTTAAAACATATAATTTATCCTCTCCTATTTTAACAATCAATTCATATCCATCATTATTATGAAATCCATTACTTCTTAAAGTAACTTGAAGTCGAAGTCGCTTCTTTTTTTTAGGGACAAATTTTGAAAATAAATAACGATTAAAATCTTCATCATATTGTTCATCTAAAAGACTAAGTGCTTGATCAATAATGGATTCATTGGTTAAAAAAAACATAATGACTAAAGCAACATGTGAACAATAGTATTCTGGATCAAATGTTTTACAATCACATTTTACTTCTTTTACATTTTTTTCTCGGTCTACTAATAATGTAATTACATGTTTGTGTTTATCTTTATATTGAAATTTAAACAATACCAATTTAGATCCTGATGGTTCACTTCCCAAATAAGTTAATTGATCAATATCTAAATCTAAAGCTTCAATATAATTATTCATTCCAACTATTTGAATAATGTCTTCCATTCTGATAATTTTTGGCATTCTATCATCCCCCACACAATAGTACTAGTATATCACAAATTTGGGCAATTTTTTTTGAAAATTAAATGTTTCAAAAAAAAGCAATCATTTATTTTGATCACTTTTTCACTTACAAGTCTTAATTAATCTAAGAGGACTACTCGGAAGGAACGTTTATCGTTCCCGCCACTTCCCAAAATATATGAAGCAAACACTCCTGCATTAGCTGCATCACTGTAGGCTCCACCACGACAAAACCAAGGGTCATAAGAACCAACGAATATATCATAGTCACTATACCATCCACTCGTCTCACTTAATGCATGTCCATAACATATTCCACCATTGCATACTTTTGATACATCACTACCTTTATAATTATCATAATACTTACTTGCTGGTAAACTACTAAATCCTGATAATCCTATTGTATTATTATATACTCCCATTATACATTCCCAGGCTCCTCCATTTATGTCATATATTCCATATATTGTTCCTGACGTCGAAGCTCCCGTCCCTTCTATACTCTTTTCATATGTATATGCACAACCATTACTTCCTGAGGCTCCTGTAGTACCACTGCTACATCCCGTTATATAATTATCTGATTTGTTTTGATATACTTCTTTATTTGTTCCACTATAACTACTATTTCCATATTTTCCATATTTGCTTTGTGACAAGTATGCTACTGCTCCCCATTCACTATTCTTCATCATATGGACATCCGCACTTGTACTTATTCCATAACTGTTTCCGCTTGCACTGAATTTCTGCGCTGTTGCAAACTGTGTGCTTACATTCTGACTTCTTAGTGAACTTAAATTAGGCTTTATTGTTGGTGTACTTGCGCTTCCTGTTGTTTCAAACTTTCCTACCCAGATTCCTGCCAATTGGGCTGATCCAAATGTAAATGCTGGATGGATTTTATAATTACTACTTGGACTTGTCTTACTTGTTGCGATGAAATTTATATTTATTTGTCCTGGTTGCAAATTATTCCCTCCTGCATAATTTTCTATATTTACATAATCATACTCATATCTTGGGATCCATACAAAGTATGCATTTATTGCACTTTCTGGTATTGTTGCTCCCACTGCCACATTTCTATAATCACTCGTTACACTCGCCGCATTCGCCCACATCTGAGTATTATAATCATACCATTGATTTGCTCCAATTTTGTTGCTTTCATCGGCTCTTATCCATGTACTTCCATTCCATTTTATTGGAACTAATCCATTAGATAATGTTGGTTTATTCGCTCCTGTTGTATCAGCTATTGCTGTTTTAACAATTATTGTTTTATTTGCTGATTTTTTTAATCCTGTATTTCCTGTTGCTGTACATGTTATTGTATAAGTTCCTGTTGATAATGAACTTGTATTTGTAACAGTCGTACTTCCACTTTTACAAGCTATACTTCCTGTTCCACTTATCCCCCATACTGGTGTATTAAAGTAACTTGTAATTACATTGCTTGTTCCTTCTAAAATTGTTTCTGCATCAGTTGATTTCACTGTATATTTTGGTTCTGTTACATCAATCTTATACTGATCACTATCTAATGTATTTATATTATCATGTATATCACTTCCTGTTAGTTTAATATTATAGATTCCACTTTCGTTTAACTGAATATCCACAGAAGCATTCTTACCACTTACACTTACATTTTGAACTCCTTTAGATACTCCATCTTTTATTATTTCATATGTAAATGTTTTCAAATTACTATTGTCTGTTGCTGTTACTGTTATCGTTTGTTCTTTTGTCCAAGTCTCACTTCCTACATTACTAAAGTTTAATATTGGTCCTTCTGCTTCTACTACTGTAAACTTACGTTCTACACTTTCTTCATTTCCAGCTTCATCTACTGCTTTATATGTTACTGTCTGTTCTCCTAATATCGCTGATAGTCCACCTATTGTTTCTACTTTTGGATTTTGATCCACATTGTCACTAACTACAACTCCAGTCATTAAACCATATCCTGTTACTTCTGTAATCTTAATATTTGTATTTTCTGGGACTGTTATTGTTGGTTTCGCCCGATCTATTTTATAGGTTTTACTTAATGTATTGGTATGACTGTTGTCATCTGTTACTGTAACTACTATTTCATAAAGTCCTGTTTCATTTAATATTAAAGTCTTAGTTAATCCTGATACTGTTTCTGTTTTGATAGTAGTTCCATCTTTTTTAATCTCATAGCTAAATGATTCTACTTTATTTGGTCTTATTCCACTAACACGAATTAAAACTTCTTTTTCTTTTACATACGTTTCATTTGATTCTGTCATTGTAATAGAAGGTATCATTTGTAATACTACTACTGTTCTAGTAACAGTTGCTGTTTTCTCATTACTACTTGTACTATATGCAACCTTATAAGTTCCTTCTACTGAAGTATCTATATTACTTACAACTTCATCATTCTTCTTTATTTCACTTGTATATTCAAGAACATCTCCACCTCTAGTTTGTGCTTTTGCTCCTAATTCTGTATAAGTTCCATTTACTTCTACATATATAGTCGCATCTCCATTTAACGTAATCATTGGATCTTTTTCATTTTCCGATAACATACATTTTCCTTTTTCATATTTTGATAAAGTTACTTTGCTATCTAAAAATGATTTCACAGCACACCATTCATTGTTATGTATGGCAATACTAATTTCTCCATTTGGAGTTACTATTAACATTCCACCTTTTGGACTTGATCCACTATATTCTAATCCTAATGGTTTTCCATTATCAAAAGAAAACGTTTTTTCTTCTGACAATCCTCCATCTAAAATACTTTCTGCATACAATAACTTCGCACTTTCTATTAGTCCATAAGCACTATCCTGAAAAGCACTTTTTCTAGATTTACTTACAATATTTAATATAATTGGTACTGCAATTAAAGCAATGACTGCTAGTATTACAATAACTGCTAGTAACTCAATTAACGTGAAACCTTTCTTCTTCATTACAGTCCATCTCCTTCTACCATCTATAGACCATTATAGACTATAGCATTCTATAAATCAAGTTCCATTTCTATTTTTATTATGGATCATAAAATAAAAACTATACTTCTTATTCTCACTACATTATACTAGAGAATATAAGATTTGTCAAAAAAACTTCAATTTTTATAAACCAAAAAGGAAACCATAATCCTATGAGTTTCCCACTGTACTTACGTACACTATATTTTATGCAAAAGATACCAAAATTTGACTTTTTTCTAATTAAAATGATAAAATAAAATCACTGATTGGAAGTGAATATCATATGAAAACGATGAAACAAGAATGGAAAGAAGAATGGTTACCAGAATTCAAAAACGCATATAATGACTTAAAAAACAAAAAAACATTCTACAAACAAATACCAAACCTACTAACAGCATCTAGACTACTTTCTCCATTTATCATCATTCCACTTGCCTTAACAACAAACATAACCATTACTTTCATAGTAGCAGCCATATTCGCACTTACTGATGCCTTAGATGGATTTATCGCTCGAAAATACAACCTACAATCAAAACTTGGAAAAATGTTAGATCCCTTTACAGACAAACTATTCGCTCTTGGTCTATTAATACCAAACATAGGAGAATTCGTAATACCAATCATCATCATACTCATTTTAGAAGGAATCATCGCTATCATTAACTGCACTTCCAAACTAAAAGGAAACGAACCTACTTCTAACCTACTTGGAAAAACAAAAACAACCTTCTTATCAATGACTGCAATATCTATGTACTTATCAGATATATCATGGATCAACACAATCATACCAATATTAATTACTATTACACTATTATTACAAATTATGGCATCCATTGTATACAAAAAAATAGATCTAGAAAAAGACAAAACAGTTCTAAGAAAGAGAGCACAAAATGGAATTTAAAAATTACAACTACGACGCCATCAAATATTTTATCGCAGTCGCATCACACGGAAGCTTATCAAAAGCTTCCTATTCTTTAGGCATCTCAGAATCCGCACTCAGTCAATCTATGAAAAACTTAGAACAAAGTCTAAATGTTATATTATTTCATAGAAATACCAGAGGAATCATCTTAACCAAAGAAGGAAAAACACTATACGAAAAAGCACAAATAGGAAATGAATATTTCAAAGAAGCCATCATAAATACACTAAGAACCAATCAAAACAACCCATTACAAACATTCAAAATTTCAGCCCCAACTTCCATATTAAACAACTATATAATCCCTATTATGAAAAAAATGACAAAAAAATATAAAAACACAAACTTTATATTCACCTCTAGTACCAAAGAATCAAACATTATAGAAAAACTTCAAAAACAAGAAATAGATCTCATTATCAATAAAACCAGCCGTTCCTTCATACCCAAAGAAATCAAAACCACAACAATATCAGAACACGACTATTGTTTTACTTATAACCCAAAACACTTCAAATTAAACACGAACGTTACTACAAAAGAACTTGAAAACTATCCAATTATCATAAAACAAAGAAAAGGGAAAAACGATAACTCATGGATGAACGCAACATTCAAAAAATTTATCGTTTGCAAAAATGACGAAACAGTTTTAAACCTAATTAACAATGGAATTGGAATTGGACTATATCCAAAACAACTCGCCCAGAAAGAAAAACTAGAAATTCTCCATCTAAAAAACTATACACCAATCAAAAGAACAATCAAAGCTTTTTACCTAGAAAACAATGAAATCGCAAAAGACTTTATGAAAGAAATTTCTAAACTAGTATAAGTTTTACTTATATTAAATTCTATTTTTTAATAAACAATCAAACAACCACCAATGATATAATAATAACGAGGTGTTTTATATGCAAATAAATAAAATAGAATTTTTAAAAAACGCAACCACAATCACAACCATAAAAAAAGGATATTCTAATGCCTATAAATATTTATTCACAAAAAAGAACAAACAATACTTCTTAAAAATTGGGACATTTCAAATCAATCAGAACTTAGAAAAAATATTAACCAATCATAATATATCCCACCCTCCCATCATAGAATTCAAAAAATATGATCATGACAAAAACTATATCATCGAAGAATATATAGAAGGAACCGATTTAAAAGATGAATTTGACAATCACGCACCAAAATTTATTTATGAATATGGATTTGAAATTGGACAACAATATCGTTCTTTACGAAAAACATATCCAGACAAACCAATGACAAAAAATAAATTTCAACAATATCAATCCATGATACAAGAACGAATTGAAAAATTAAACTCACTAATAGACAACAACATAAGCACAGCCGATCAAGACTTCATAAAATACATCATTTCCTACTTAAAAAATAATATCCATATTATTAAAAATAGTACACTCATCTTTGGGCATACCGATATTAAACCAAGTAACTATTTACAAAATAACAACCAAATAATCGCAACTGACATCGAAAATACAGATTATAGCGAATTATCCTTCAGCATGCGATGGTCCTTCGCTCGTAACGACTTCAAAGATGAAAAAAACTTTGCATTTACAAAAGGATATCTCGATGCTCTTTTTAACTATAATATCCCACAAAACATATTAAACAGTTTTAACTACACCTATGCCTATGGATTAGCCCGCCACTTCATTAAATACATCGAAAAAAAGCAATATCAAAAACTTACAAACTTTATTCATTATGTAAAAACAACTTTTATACAACAAGGAAAACTACAAATCAGCCAAAAACTGAAAAACCATACCAAAGCATTTAAAAATTATGATATGTTCCTAATCAAAGGAAGCTATAGTCCATATAATATTACCTTAAAATGTCAAAATAATAAAAACACTTATTTCCTAAAAATTATGAAAATGTCAAAAAAACATTATAAAACTGCATTAAAATCATATCAACTATTAAAAAAATGCAATATCCCATACAGTAAAATCATCAAACATGGATGCATTATAAAAAATAAATATTATTTCACAATTTCTAATTTTTTGAATTTAAAAGAAATGGACCAAACCATAGAAAATTCCTTTGAAGAAGGATTTCAAAAAGGACAACTAGTAGCAAGCTACTTTACAAAACTGAAAAATCAAAAATGCAAAAACATAAAAACAACCACAAAAAAAGAGATATACAATAATATCATCCAGGATATAAATACCATATATGGCAACCAAAACCATTCCGATTATCTAGAGTGCTCCAAAACAGAACTCATAAATAATATCAACAAATATATTACAAGCTTTGACAACGAACCCATTCACATGATCCATGGAGACATCAAATTTGGAAACATACTATATGACAAAAATAACATCTACTTCGTAGACAATGAATCATTTCAATATAGTTATGATATCATGAATTTTTTCTATAATATTCATATCGGTTTCTTAGAAAAACAAAATTTACGTTATCAAGGATTTGTAAATGGTTACATAAAATATATGAACAATGGAACAATACCAACTAGAATCCAAAATCAAGCCAAACTATTATTCATCTGTTATATGTTAAGAACAACAAAGAGAATTATAAACCATACTGAAGATGAAAGTATGCAAAAGGCAATTATAAATACATACAAAAATATTGACCAAACCAACTGGTTAGCATAAAGAAAAGAGCCAAAACTGGCTCTTTTTCTACATCATATTTTCTAACTGTTTATCAGCCTTTTTAATTGTTTTATTTACTACTTGTTCCATTTTTTCCTTCACTGGCTTATTGTATTTTTGATACATTAAAACAGTTCCTGCACCTAATCCAAATAGTGCCATATCTTTCATTTTCATAACTCTCACCTCTTAGCTTATAAACGTATAACTATCGCTAGAAACTATGAATCGTATAGAAAAAATCTATACAATCTTAGTTTGTTCATCTTCTAAAGAAATATGCAATTTTTTTAATTTTTCACAAAAATTTGTTTTTCGCTGATATTCTTCATCATGATGCACACTATACATAAAAGCATCTGGCTCTCCTAACAAAATCAATTTTCTTTTTGCTCTCGTAATACCAGTATAAATCAATTTACGATAAAGCATTCTCTTATAACTACTACTCACTGGCATTACAACAATTTCAAACTCACTTCCTTGTGATTTATGAATACTAATAATAAAACCATGTTTAATCTTGTTAAAATCTTTTGGAACATACTTGACAACATTCCCATCATAATCTACATAAATTTCATTTTTACCACTTTTACTCGTTCCAGAATACATAATCTTAGTAATAACTCCAATATCACCATTAAATATATTTTCATCTGGCATATTCATTAACTGTAAAACCTTATCATTTTCGCGAAAAATTACATCCCCAACTTTTAATTCTCGCTTACTTTCATCTTTTGGATTAAATACTTCTTGTAACACCTTATTTAGATTATCAATTCCATTCACACCAGCATACATAGGTGCCATTACCTGAACACGTTTATAATCGTATCCCTTCTCAGTAATTTGTAAACAAACTTTTTTTAAATTCTCACCAATAGACCCTGAAGAACATTCTAAAAACGTATAATCACTATGTGTTTCTAAAAACTGCTTACTCAAATTGTCATCTTTAATTTCACTCGCTAAAGTCGTAATATAAGAATTCTCATCTTGACGATAGAGCAAATCTAAATGAATCGTATCAATCACTCCACTTTGAATAAAATCCTTAAGTAACTGTCCTGGACCAACACTTGGGAGCTGATTATAATCTCCAACCATAATTAATTTTATATGATCTGTTAACCCTCGTAACAAATGATCCATTAAAGAAAGATCAATCATACTAACCTCATCAATAATAATCAAATGACTATTATCTTTGTTATACTCATCAATTCCAAAACGATTATTTTCCTTATTCCACTTTAAAAAACGATGGATGGTTGTAGCCGGAAATAACGTTGCCTCACTCATTCGCTTAGAAGCTCTACCCGTTGGAGCCAAAAGAGCAATCGATTTTTTAAGCTCTTCATCATCATAATCATGCAACCTTTGATACAACTCTACGATCGCCTTAATAATCGTTGTCTTTCCTGTCCCAGGACCACCTGTAATAATCAATAAATTATTTGTCAAAGCCTTTTTGATCGCTTCTTTTTGCTTTTCATTATAAATAATACCAGAAGCCTTCTCTAACTCACTTAATTTCTTTTCTAAATTTTTATATTGATCTTTTCGACTTCTAGATAAAATATGAATCTTTTCTAAAATCTGCTTTTCAGCCTCATAAATTTGCGCTACATAATAATAATTATCCTCTTCTACAATCTTTTCTTCAACAAGAAGTTCCTCTATATATTCCATAAATAAATCTTCAGATAAATCAAACCGAAGAAATTGTCTAACAGAAGAAAATATCTGTTCCTTTGTCAAATAAGTATCCCCATTTTTAAAAATCAATTCTTTCATTATATAAAAAATACAAGCCTTAATTCTACTCTCATCATCAGTAGGAATTTCCATCTTCCGAGCAATAGAATCTACTTTTAAAAACGTAATGTCTTCAATATCATCAATTAACAAATAAACATTATGTTCAATCATACTAATGGCATTCCCCTTATACTTATTATATATCGCAAGTGCATCCTTCATACTAAAACCTAATTCAGTCAAATACACAATCGTCTTATGACTAGACTCATACATAGTCAAAGTATCTACGATTTGTTTTGCTTTTTTTGAAGACAATTTTGGAACCAAACTAAGACAACTAGGATCCTCTAAAATTCGTTCCAAAGTTTGTTCTCCCAATGTATCCACAATTTTAATCGCTAATTTTTCTCCAATACCTTTAAAAATATCACTAGATAAAAATTGAACAATTCCATCCTTATCTTCTGGTTTTACTCGTTCATACTCAGCAACTTCAAACTGAAGTCCATACTTCGGATGTTCCTTTTCTTCCCCATAAAAAAAATAAGTATCATCTTCATTTAACTCATGAAAATAGCCTGTAAACGTAACTGTCTTATTGGTATATGGCTCCAATACCTTTACATTCGTTTCCTGAATCTTAAAAATACCAACCATAAATCCATTATCAGAAGAAAAAATACTTCGTCTAAAATTTCCTTTCATATAACTTTTTTCTTCCATTTTACCACCAACTTCGTTTCTAGTATATCATCAATACATTTGTTCGTCAATGGTTTTAAAAAGAAAAACAATAGAAAATATAATTTAATTACAATTATCAATAATCACAAACCTTATATTTTATAAACAATTAGAAAATCAATTAAATAAAATTTGATAAACAAAATTGAAAAAATTGAATAATAAAATAAAACAGATTTTGAAAAAGTATCATTTGCTTTCTTTATTTCTAAATGATAATCTAGTATCCGAAAGGAGGAGCATCATGAATAAAAGAAAACAAGAATTAGCTCCAGGAGAAATCGTACCTCTCTCATTTGATTATGTATTTACTGCCATATTTAATAATCCAGACAATATAGACTTAATAGAATACTTTCTATCAGATTATCTAAAAATCCCATATAATAAAATCAAAGGAAATGTAACCATACAACCTAGAAATTTAAAACTTGAGCACAAAAAAGATAAAAATATCCAAGTCGATTTAGTCATCCGTTTTGGACAAGAAAAAATCAATATTGAACTATCCAACCGTGGATCAGAATATATCACAGAAAGAAATCTAGTATCCGCTTGTAGTATTCATGGAAGACAACTAAAATATGGAGATAATAATTATACACATATCGAAAGAACCTTACAAATTCAGCTAAACAACTTTAGATGTAACGAAAAAGACATCAAAGAATCATATTTTCTAACCAATGAAAAAGGAGAAATCCTATCAAAAAAATTCCAAATCGATATCATAGATATGGTACTAGGATCAAAACTATGGTATACTAGTAAAGATGAGAGAATCATGAAATGGTGTAAAACATTTACAGCAACAACTGAGAAAGAATTAAAGGAAGCGATTGGTGATGATTTAATGAGTAAAGAATCAAATGAGAAGTTAATTGACGAAATAGACAAATATAGCAAAGATGAAGAAATCGTAGGACTATTTATGGAACTACCTAAAAAAGTATTGGAACAAAATACCTTTATAGAAGAAGCTAGAATAAAAGGATTTGAACAGGGACATTCTGAAGGATTATCTCAAGGAATTTCAGAGGGAATCGAACAAGGAATTGAACAAGGCATTGAACAAGGAATTGAACGAGGAATTGCACAACAAAATCGAGAAACAGTAAAGAATATGATCAAAGAAAATTTTGATATAAAAACAATTATGAAAATTACAGGATTATCAAAAAAACAAGTGGAACACATAGAGAAAGACCTTAGCAAAAACTAAGATCTTTTATAATTCATAAAATAATTCTTTAGGTTTTTCTAAATTAGCTAACTGCTTTTGACCCAATCGAAGTCGAATCAAATCCATACTTCGAACAGATTCAGAATCCCCTTTTGGTACCTTTATTTGAACTTTTCTAGAAACATATCCATCAAAATAAAGAAATTGATAATAAATAAAATCCCCCACATCTTCCCTTGACAACTGATCATTCACAATAAATCCTTTTAAAGCAATTTGCTGTTCCAATGAAAAAAGAAGATATTCCTTACTCATAAGTGCATTTTGACCATGAAACGAAACACTTACTTTTGAACCAAAATCAACTGTCATCATTTGCTCTTTCATTACAATTACCTCACTCTACGATACCAGTTTACAAGTATAAATCCAAGTTGTCAATACTATTATTCCATGATTACATAAGGATATTCAACTTTCACAATTTTACCACATATTTCTTCATGATCACAAATAGAATCTCCCTCTTTTTTTACCAATAAATTATTTCCAGTATGCCCAATAATATAACCATTTTTTAAAACTTCTGGAATAAAAGAAACTTCTCTTCCAACAAACTTTTCAAAATAAGACTGCTCTAACTCCTTTGAAATAGTTAACAATTCCTTAACTCTTTTTTTCTTAATATCCTCTGGAACCTGATTCTCCATCAAATCTGCCTTCGTTCCCTTTCTTCTAGAATATGGAAAAACATGAATCTTAGAAAAATGAATTCTTCGAATCGTATCAATCGTCTCTTCAAACAATTCCTCTGTTTCCCCCGGAAAACCAACAATTACATCCGTCGTAATCGATATTTCTGGTCGAATCTTCCGAATCTCCTCTATTTTCCGAATAAAATCATGTTTTAAATATTTCCGATTCATAGCCTTCAATATTGTATCACTACCAGATTGTAAAGGAATATGTAAATGATCCACTAAAATACTACTATTTTTCATAATATCCAAAACAGCATCATTTAACTCATTCATTTCAATAGAAGAAATACGAAGTCGTTTTAATCCCTCTATTTGAATAATATCATAAAGCAAATCTGAAAAATGATAATTTTCAAAATCAACACCATAATTTCCAGTATGAATTCCCGTTAACACAACTTCATGATGTCCATTATGAACCAAACTAGTAATCTCTTCTAATACATCTTCTCTTGCCTTACTTCTCACATCTCCTCTAGAATAAGGAATAATGCAATAAGAACAGAAATTATTACATCCATCCTGTATTTTCACAAATGCTCTCGTTCGGTTAAAATTATTTAATCGCATTGGTTCAAACACTGGATGAGACAAATCTTTATCAGCAATAATCTGAGATCTTTTCTCCTGATATTCCCGAATATAATCCACGATCTTTGATTTTCCCTTATTTCCAAGAACAATATCAACACCATCCATTACTTCACCAGTCTGAGACATACAACCAGTAACAACAATAATAGCATCTTTATTTTG
Source organism: uncultured Mycoplasmatota bacterium (assembly GCA_947365915.1). Lineage (GTDB taxonomy): Bacteria > Bacillota_I > Bacilli_A > RF39 > UBA660 > MGBC102946. Next base: position 15,039 of record CANAXT010000008.1, on the reverse strand, counting down.
TCTCATTGCATGACGTACCATCTTCATCGATTTATGATCAGCTGTATTCGTAACTGTACAAGTATTAATAATATAAATATCCGCTTCTGAATCTTCTGATTCTACAAAACCAGCATTCTTTAAAGCATCAGCCATCACATTACTTTCATACGTATTGACTTTACATCCTAATGTATAAATAAAAAATTTCATAAAACTTCCTCTTTTCAAAAAATAAGCCAAAGGCTTATTCTAAATGACTTCTAAATTCTTTCAAAGCATTTAAGAACGCATCATTATGATCCATCTCACTCGTCTCAAGATCAAGTCTTTGCTCCAAAGAAGTTCCAGTTTGATTTAACTCATTAAAATTTGGAATCTTCGGATAGTGGATTTGATTATCGATCTTACCATACACTGGTGAAATAAAATCTGTTGTCTTAAATCGTTTTGGCTCTTCCTCTGGAATTGCCGAAATTGGTTCTGTAAAAAAATCTTCAAAAGAATCATCTTTTGGTTTTTCTTTACTACCAGACTCTATTTTTTCAATAACAGAAAGTAACTCTTTATTACTTGCCGTACTTGTTTTATTTTTACTTTGTAATAATTCCTGATAACTAATAATGGCTTTTTCCTCTTGTTCTTGCTCAAAAATAGCAGCCACATCTTCCTTTTTATCCAAATCTGCTTGCATCTTTTCTAACACTTCTTCCAAATTGGCTTTCGGCTTTTCTTCCTCTTCATGAATCTGCGTAATCTTTACTTCCTCTTCTGCATCTTCCAATTCTTTAATCCAATTTTTTTCTTCATTTTTAAATAATTTAATATTCTTTCGATCCATATAAATTAATGTAAACAAAATAATAGAACCGATACAAAGGATCGCTAAAAAACTATAAAACAAAAATTGATTACTCATAAAGTTTTCTATCCATTTCATATTGATCACTCCATATATTCATAATTTAATACACTTAGTACATAAATTGGAACAGTTTCCACTCTCATAATTCTAGGACCTAAAGTCACTGGAATAAATCCATGACAAGAAAGCGAATCCTCCTCACTTGGATCAATTCCTCCTTCTGGTCCTATCACTATAATCAGTTTATCATATTTTGACACAGTTTGCAAAAGATTTTTAAAAGTCTTTTTATTTTCACGGGTACTACAAATAACTTTTAACCCTTCTAATTTTTCAACCTCCCCAAAAGTCGTAATAGGATGAATAATAGGAACAATATAACGCATTGATTGCTCACTCGCTTCCTTTACAATACGATTCCAACGCTCTAACTTTTTCTCCTTCTTATCATGAACCTTTACAACAGAACGTTTCATCTCAACTGGCACAATCTCACTAACACCAAGCTCTGTTGCTTTTTGTAAAATCAAATCCATTTTTTGTTCTTTCAAAAGTGGAATAACAAGAACAACATGCTTCATAAAATCTTGTTTTACTTCCAATTGTTTAACAACCTCAATAAAAACCTCGCCTTTTTCATAATGGATCGAACAAAGAAACAATTCCTTTTCATAGACAACTTCAATAGTGTCATGTTCCTTCATTCTCATAACTGTTTGAATATGATATAAATCACTAGGTTCTAAATACATCATAGAATCTATTTTACGAACACCAAAATACCGTTGCATCTACTCACTATCTTCCTCTAATTTTACCAAGACCTCTCTAGGTTTTGAACCATTACTTGGACCAATAATTCCACGTTCCTCTAATAAATCAATACACCGAGCAGCCCGATTATAACCAAGACGGAAACGACGTTGTAATAAAGAAGCACTTGCTTTCCCTTGTGTAATTACAAATTCTACAATATCATTATACAAAGGTTCATCCTCACCACCATCTTCTACCATAGTAGTTGCATTCTTCTCCTCTTCATCCATAGTCAAAGTATCATCATAACGAGCCTTTTGTTGTGTACAAACATAATCTACCACAGCTTTAATTTCATCATCAGAAATAAACGTTCCTTGAATACGTATTGGAATATTCTCTCCTTGAGGTTTAAACAACATATCTCCCTTTCCAAGCAACTTTTCAGCACCAGTCATATCTAATATCGTTCTAGAATCAATACTACTAGATACTGCAAAAGAAATTCGAGACGGAATATTTGCTTTGACAACCCCCGTAATAACATCCGTAGATGGTCTTTGTGTCGCAACAATCAAATGAATTCCAGCCGCACGCGCCATCTGAGTAATACGCATAATAGAATCTTCTACTTCCTTCGCTGCCACCAACATCAAATCAGCAAGCTCATCAATAATGACCACAATATAAGGAAGCTTTCGCATTTGATCACGTTCTGGAACCCCTTCATTTTTTTTATCAATATAATCATTATAACCCGCAATATTCTTCGTTCCTGATTCCTCAAAAGCCTCATATCTTCGTTCCATTTCCACAACCATTTTCTTAAGAACAATATTGGCTTTCTTAGGATCAGTTACTACTGGCGTTAATAAATGAGGTACTCCATTATACATAGAAAGTTCAACCTTTTTCGGATCCACTAACACCAATTTAGCCTCTTCTGGTTTTGCTCTCATTAAAATAGAAACAATCAAACTATTAATACAAACCGATTTACCACTTCCAGTAGAACCCGCAACCAAAAGATGTGGTGTTTTATTAATTTCCATCCATTGTGGTTTTCCCATAATATCACGTCCTAAAACAGCAAGCAACTTACTATTTTCGAATGTTTTAGGAACAGATTCCAACACTTCTCTGACACAAACTGGAATAGACTTTTTATTAGGAATTTCAATTCCAATCGTCTTTTTCCCAGGAATCGGAGCTTCAATACGAACCTCCTTTGCAGCAAGTGCCAACGCAATTTCCCTATGAATACTTAAAATTTTACTTACTTTTGTACCTGCTTTAATTTCTAGCTCATATTGAGTAACCGCAGGACCAATATTGGCAGCAACTGTTTTCCCTTCAATTCCAAAGTCTTTGAGTACTTGCTCTAAAATCACAACATTATCCTTAATCGCATTTTGATTTTCTTTATTATTTCCTTTGGTTGGCTTTGAAAGCAAATTCATAGGAGGAAACTTATAACATTCGTTAATATAATACTCTTCCCCATCATTAATTGCCACCTCGGACTCAGTAGATTCTTTCTTCGTATCTGGAACATGAATCAATTCCTCTACACTAGAAACTACTACCTTATCTTCAACCTCTTCATTTGGTTCCTCTTCCTCTTTTTCTGCCTGTTTTTCAATTTTTTCAATTCGATGTTTTTCTTTTACCTCCTGCTTATGAGCTAATGTACTTTGCGCTTTTTTCTTAAGAGTTTGAACAAAATCCCAAATTGAAACTCCCGTAAACATCACCGTTCCACAAATAATCATTGTCCATACCACAATCGTAGTTCCCTTTAAATCAACTAAATTTACAAACAAAAGAGAAAACAAAGCCCCAATAATTCCGCCACCTTGCGCACTACGAACCTTTGTAGTAGCATCAAAAAAATTCGTAATCGTTTCCTTAATCACATCAAAACCTTTTAAATCATTTCCTGACAAATAATTTGTATGCGCCATAATAAGAATTCCAATAACAATAATATATAAACCAAACAACTTAGAAGTAAAAAAATTTGGTTTACTTCTCTTTATAATCATATAAATACCAACAATAAACACAGCTAAAAAAAGCAACCCATACCAAGTTCCAAAAAGAAAGATAAAAAATGAACGAATGAGTGCTCCTAAAGGTCCATACGCACAAAAACCAATAATGGATGCAATAATTAATAACAACCCAACAAGTTCAATTTCATAACCCGTCTTATTCTTTTTTTCCTCTTTTCGTTTTTTCTTCTTCGCCATGATATACCTCCTAGACTGACTACTTTTATTATACTAAAAAAAAAAAAAAAGAAAAATAGAATTTCTCTTTTTTACACAAATTTTACAAGAAATATTACTTTCCTATTTCTTCCTCAATTCTCATTAATTGATTATACTTACAAATCCGATCAGTTCTTGACATCGAACCTGTTTTAATCTGTCCCAAATTAAGTCCTACTGCCAAATCAGCAATAATCGTATCTTCAGTCTCTCCACTTCGATGAGAAATAATCGTTGCATAGCCATATTTACGAGCAAGTTCAATCGTTTCAATCGTTTCCGTAATCGTTCCAATCTGATTTACTTTTAACAAAATCGCATTTCCAGCCTTTTTATCAATTCCCATTTGAAGACATTTTTTATTTGTAACAAATAAATCATCTCCAACCAATTGAATTTTATCTCCTAACCGTTCTGTAATCAAAGTAAATCCTTCCCAATCATTTTCATCTACTGGATCTTCAATAGAAACAATTGGATATTTAGAAATCAATTCTTCATAATATTCTACTAATTCTGCTGTCGTAAGACTTCTATTTTCACCAACAAGTTCATATTTTCCATCTTTATAAAATTCACTAGCAGCTACATCAATCGCCAATTTCACATCAGTTCCAGGAGTATATCCAGCACTCTTTATAGCTTCCATAATAAGTTCAAAGCCTTCTTCATTACTTTCTAAATTAGGCGCAAAACCACCTTCATCTCCTACTCCTGTTGCAAGCCCTTTTTGATTCAACACTTTTTTCAAATGATGAAATACTTCTGAACCAATCCGAACTCGCTCATGAATCGTATCTGCTTCTGGAATAATCATAAATTCTTGAAAATCCAATTTGTTATCGGCATGAGCACCACCATTAATAATATTCATCATTGGTACTGGCATATGGATTCCACCACCAACATACTCATAAAGAGGAACCCCTTGATATAAAGCAGCAGCCTTTAAAGCAGCCATCGAAATACCTAAAATCGCATTCGCACCATACTTAGATTTGGTCCCTGTACCGTCAGCTTCAATCATCGCATAATCTAATTTTTTTTGATCCAAAACATCATAACCAATCACCAAATCTCTAAGTGGCCCATTCACATTAGAAACTGCTTTTAAAACCCCTTTTCCCATATAGCGAGTTCCTCCATCACGAAGTTCCAAAGCTTCACGAACTCCTGTAGAAGCACCACTTGGAACAGCAGCTCTTCCCACAATTCCACTTTCTAAAATCACATCAACTTCAACAGTTGGATTTCCTCTAGAATCTAAAATTTCTCTTCCAATTACCTCTTTAATCTTTGACATCATATCATCCTCCTATGTTTTATTATATCAGAAAAAAAGTGATAGTACTACTCTAAAGTATCAACCACTCTTTTAAATTCATTTCCACGATCTTCAAAACACTTGTATTGATCCCAAGAAGCACAAGCAGGTGATAACAAAATTACATCTCCATCCTCAGAAATATGATAAGCAACTTTTATAGCTTCTTCAAGGGTATTTACAACATTAGAGTCCACATGAATAGAATCACAAAATGTTTTAATTCGATCTTTGGTTTCTCCATAACAAATAACACATTTCACATAATCCATATCATCTTTCAAGTCATCAAACGAATGACCTCTATCAAGTCCACCGAGTAACAAAATAACAGGTCTTTTAAAAGCACCAAGTGCGATCTCAGTTGATTTTACATTTGTCGCTTTAGAATCATTATAAAATTCTCTACCATTGATTTTAGAAACAAATTCCATCCGATGTTCCACTCCAGCAAATTGCATTAATACCTCTTTGATCGTTTCATTTTCAATACCAAACCGTTTAGTCGCTAAAATCGCACACATAATATTTTGATAATTATGGTTTCCCTGAACACGAATATCATTCACATCAATCACTTTTTCACCACCATAATAAATCGCATCATCACGCAAATAAACCTGAGCCTCATTTTGTAATGAAAAATATTGCTTAGTAGATGAAATATCACTAGTCAATTCCATTTCTACTTTATCATCCATATTAATAATAGCCAAACATTGTTTATCATGATGATTAAAAATTTTCTTTTTCATTGATTGATAATATTCATAAGTTCCAAAGAAATCCAAATGAACAGGAGTTAAATTAGTAAGAACACTAACTTCTGTTTTAAAATCATACATATCATGTAGCTGTTGAGCAGAAACTTCAAGCACCAAATAATCATTTTCTTTGATATCATAAATCAAAGAACACATCGGAAAACCAATATTTCCACCCAAATGAACAGGTACTCCCATCGCTCTTAAAAACTCATAAATAAGAGTTGTTGTCGTTGTTTTCCCATTCGATCCTGTTACTGCAATAATGTGCACATTTTTAGGAAGAAAATGAAAAGCCAATTCTACTTCATTAATGACTGGAATTCCCAACTCTTCCGCTTTTTTTATACAAGGCATATCAAATCGAATACCTGGATTTTTAATCACATAATCAAATGTTTCATTCAAATAATTCTCTTGATGTGAGGTAATAATCACTTGAACTCCCAATGATTCCAATTCAGAAACTTGATTTAAATCCTGTTCCTTTCCATCAGTAATCACGATTTCATTTCCATATTGTGAAAGAAGTTTAGCAGCTTCATATCCACTTCTAGCCATACCCATCATATATATCTTTTTGTCACTAAACATTTTTGTCACCTTCCTTAAAGATTATACCATATTTTACTAGGAATGAATATAAATTATGTATTAACAAACAAAAAATAACTCAAAACAAGTTATTTTTTACAAACAGCACCCAGGGCTTCATACATAGCAACAACACCATCCACCTTCATATGATTTTTCTTATCAATATATTTTTTCAAAATAGCATTATCCTCCGCAAATTGTTTGATATTAACTTGATTAAAATTAATTGTTGCCTTACTATCCACTTTAGTCCCATCATTAGTTACTTTATATGTATAACCACCATACAAATCATTTTTACTTTTATATTGCTTATTTGCTGCTGATTCTAAAGCATCTAAAACAGTTTTATCTTTTGAAGTAATCATCTCAACTATTTCAATAGTATCTACAATATCTCCTGCTATCTTAATTTTAAAAGTAGAATTTAATTCATAAGAAGTATCCTTCTGTAACAAAGTACATTCAATCATTTCTGATTTCTTTCCACAACCAGATATCACTCCTAAACATACACAAAATATAAAAACGATCATTAATTTCTTCATTTCGTCGCGCCTCCTATGATACAGTATAACACATTTTAAACAAATTCCAAAACTTTTTTTACTAAAATAACCTCTCTATTTTCTTTCCAAATCTATGATATAATAAAAACAGAAACAATCATACATTCAAAGACATTGAATCAAAAGAAAGGAATAATTTTAAAAATGAAAAAAGAACATATTAATAAACTATATCAAAAATCAACTCCACTAATATTCTCAGATGGAACCAAAATATATGAAGAACTCAAAAAAGAATATATTACCCACAGCAAAGGATACTTTATATATGGTCCTTCTGGAATCGGAAAAACATATTTTATCAATCAACAAAAAGAAAAAAAATGGATCGATGGTGATCTATTATGGTCAATTACAAAAGCATTCCCAGATGGTGACTGGTGGAATTGGTCAGGTGAAGAAATAGACCAAATTGAAAGAAGAGCAGATGTCATTACAGAACAAGCCAAACAACTAGGTTTTTGGATTATCGGAGCCAGTTCTGTAAATATGATTCCAGATGCTATCGTAATACCAGACTTAAAAACCCATTTAGACTATATAAAACATAGAGAAAGCCACAATTATGATGGAGGAATCAAAAGTGATGATTTAGATAAAATCAAAAGAAATAGAAAATACTTTTCCCGCTTTGAAAAAGATGGAGTACCTATCTTTAAAAGTGTCGATGAAGCTGTTGATTTTCTGGAAAACAAAATGGATAACGAGCACCATTCAAATGCGTAGTTACAAAACCCACTTCATCAATCAAAAGTGACAATCCTCCACAATAATTAACAGTAACAACACTAGACTTATTCAACCCCAAAACACACTGTTTTACAAATGGACTAATCAAATCATAATGCGTTCCACACCAAATAAACAATCGACTATTTGGAAACTTTGAATGAAAAACACGAGAATAATGCTTTAATACTTCAACATATTGAACAGTCCTTTCCACAATTTGATCTGGTCCTTCTGAGTGCAATTGCTCTCTTTTTTCTTTAGACAAATCCTCTTCAAAATCAATCCAAAACGAAGCATTCATTCCACCATGCTTTTCTTTTAAATATTCTAAATAGCCACTTGAATCCGTAAACATTTTAGGTTCTACCAATTGTCTACTTTCATGTACCTTTCCTTGATAATTAGAACATTCATTCAAATTCATAATATGACTTGTAGGAATATGATTTTCAGAAAAAAACTGTTTTACCATATCCATAGCAATCGAAGTCGTTAACACACAACGTTTAAATTGATTACCAGAAATCGTATTACTTGCAGTAAACAAAAAGTAAGTATTTTTTAAATCATTGATACTCATTTTTTTTAATTCATGAATAAAAGATTGCATAATCTTTACTTGTTCATCAACCGATTCTGATATCAATCCACCACTTTCTTTATCATACGCACAATGTCTTTGAAACACAAGTTGTGTTTCATTAAAGCCAATCAAAGGCGTAATAGAAGAAGAATTAACAGAAAACTCTATATTATTTTCCATGAAGAACCAATCCCTTCATAATTTTCTTATATACCTCCATAATCACAATCACAATAAGAGAAATCAAAAACAAATAAAGAAGGTGCAATAAAGGAATTGATACAGTTTGTAAAAACCGAGATAAAATAGGAACTTCCATAACAATCACTTGCAACAACAAAGACAAAATAACACCAATTACAATCAACCAATTATTACGAAGTGGCACCTGAAAAATAGAACGAGATTCACTTCTACAATTAAACACATGTACATTTTGAATAAATACCATTAAAGCAATAATATATCCACGGGCCACTGAAACTTCCATAGAGAAACCATTCAATAACACATACCAAACCACAAAAACAATAAGACCAATGATAATACCTGACATCATAATTTCTCGAATCAAATCTTTATTAAATATTGATTCCTTAGGACTTCTAGGAGGTTCTTTTAAAATACCACTTTCAGCTTTTTCAAAAGAAAGCGCAAAATCTTGAATCCCATCCGTAACCATATTGATCCATAACAACTGAATGGCAACAAGTGGCATTGGCAAATCCATCAAAATTGATAAATAAAAAAATATAACTTCAGATACTCCACAAGAAATCAAAAACAAAATAATTTTTCGAATATTCGCATAAGCAACTCTTCCCTCTTTAATACCAGTTACAATGGACTTAAAATTATCATCAAGAATAATCATATCTGCAGTCTCACGAGCAATATCTGTTCCACTTCCCATTGCAATACCAATATTAGCAGCTTTTAAAGCAGGAGCATCATTAACACCATCCCCAGTCACAGCAACAAACGCACCAAGACGCTTTAACGATTCTACAATCTTCAACTTCTGAATAGGAGTAACCCTAGCAAATACCCTTTTTTGACAAACAAATTGATCAAAACTAAACTCCCCGTTTTCTAACTCTTGATCAATCATCGCCCCATCTGCCACTTCCTCATAAGAAGAAACAATACCAAGTTCTTTCGCAATCGAAAAAGCAGTCAATGGATGATCACCTGTAATCATTAGAACCTGAATTCCAGCCGTTCTACAGTCTTCCAAAGAAGAAATTACTTCTGGCCGAATAGGATCAATAAATCCAACCATTCCCATAAATGTTAAATCCTGGATATCATGGCAATCATACATTTCTTTTTTTTCTATCTTTCCATTTGCAAGAGCCAAAACACGATACCCATCCTCTGCTAAAGACTCATTTTGTTGTTTCAACAAATCAAAATGAATGTCTTTACAAAATGATTGCACTACCTCTAAAGAACCCTTAACAGTACAATATACTTCTCCATCTTTTTCATAAAAAAGAGCTGAATATTGATTCTCTGACTCATATGGAATCATTTCAATCTTTTGAATACAATCTATTTGAATATCAAATTTTTTTCCTAATACTTGAAACGCAACATCAATAGAATCTCCAACATAATGATCAAAACTAATCTCAGCTTCATTATTAATAGCCCCCAATAAAGCAATCTCTTTCGCATATTCATATCCTTCTGAAAATTGAGAATCAACATCATAGATATTTCCATTTGGCAAAAGTATTTTTTTCGCAGTTTGCTCATTCACTGTTAAAGTACCAGTTTTATCTGATGCGATCACTGTACAACTTCCCAAAGACTCAGCAGATTTCAACTTTCTTACAATCACATTTTTCTTTGCCATTTTATTAGAAGCAATCGTAAGAGCCATCGTTAAAGCCAAAGGCAAACCCTCTGGCATAGCAGAAATAGCAAGCGCAATCACAGATAAAAAAATCTCATGATATGGAACATTTTTTATAATCAATAAAACTGTAATAAAAATAGCAATTACCAAAATCAAAACACTAATCTGTTTTGACAATTTTTCAACCCGAATCGTTAAAGGAGATTTTTCATTAGAGGAATGATTCAAACTATCTGCAATCTTCCCAACTTCTGTATGAATTCCAATTCGGACAACAATTGCTTTTGCACGTCCCTTAACCACAGTAGTGCCAGAAAAAACCATATTGCTTTGTTCTGCAATCATCACATTTTCTTTTTTTAAAATGTCACTCATTTTATGAACCTGAATACTTTCTCCAGTTAAAATAGATTCATCTACCATAAAATTATCAGCTTCTACAATTCTCATATCCGCTGATATTTTATCACCAGATTCTAACATTGCATAATCTCCAACCGTTAACTCCAAAGTAGGAATTTCTATTACTTTATCATCTCGAATAACCCTTACTTTAGAAGTCACCAACTTTGCCAAAGATTCTATAGAATGATTTGCTTTATTTTCTTGTACAGTTCCAACAATAGCATCTACCAAAACAATAAATATGATTACAAAGCCATCAACTACTTCTCCCGCAATAAAAGAAATCACAATGGCACATAAAAGTAACACAATCATAGGATCTTTAAACTCATTAAAAAATATCTTAAATATACTGTCCTTTTCCTTTTTGGGCAAAATATTTTTCCCATATTTTTGACTTCGTTTTAATATTTCATCTGTCTTTAGCCCATGATGACTCGTTTTTAAATCTTTTTCAACCTCTTCAATACTTTGATTATAATACATAAGATTCTCCTTATCTGTTAAATATCATACCACAATTTTTCAAAAAAATATTTGATAGTCAATCGTTTGACCATTGACCATAAAAATAAAGTTTTTTTCTAAATAAAGAGCCACTTTATTAGGAATTGTAATTGCTTTTTTCCAATCATTTAAAGCCATAATATCAAAATCATCATCCACCTCATAATATAAAGTAACATCGTCCTCTGTAATTTGAATATCTACAGATCGAATCTTTTGAAATTCTTTGTTCGTTTTATCTTGAATACTAGAGTGTTCTACCCGATGATAGGTAACATCTAACTTATCTGCTAACAATAATGCCAAACCAACCAAAGATTGAATATCATTCCCATTAGAGTGATCCTGAATAGCTTGACGTAACATTTCTTTTTCTTCAAATGTAATATCATCAATAAAATCAACAAACAATCGACTACTTTCTATTGCGTGATCCACTTTTTTTCCCTTCACTAAACCAATGTCATGTAATAAAGCAGCAGACATCCCTAAATCAATGATTCTCTCATCTGCACCTAACTGCTCCAATATTTTTTTACATACAAAGCGACTCTCTGATAATGCTCAAATCCATGATCCCAATCCCATTTTCCATCTGTAATAAATTTCATTTTTCCAATCTGATGAACTAGTTCTAAATAATCATAATTATGTAATATATTCTCATAAAGAGACATTCTATCAATCCCCAATCTATAATTTCTTAAAATTTACATTTTTTTCTTTCATTGATATTTTAACAACTTCATATCCGTATTCTTTTAATTCCTTTTTATAATTCAAAAAAGAATGATCCATAAAAAATCCTAAAATATGTTCAAATTCATCATAAGATAATTGATAACAATCTTTATGATTTTCTTTCAAATAATCCCACAAAGGATCATACTTACTCATTTCTATTCTTCCTAAAAGTCCAAATATTTCTTATTTAAAATAACAGTAATGACACAATTTTCAAAAAAAGAATTTGTCATAATTAACCTACCTTGATATCTACCATGAGAACCAAAACTATTATCCACTTTGAATTGTTTTATCTCTCCATTTTCGACAAATGCACCAGTAATACACATAACATGATCATAATTAACAATATCCAATAATAACTTTTGTTCCTTAGAAATTTCTTTAATATTAAATAATGCTCCAAAATTATATAATTGATCATCTAATATATTTTCAGTGTAATCAAGTGTTGTTGACTCTTCAGAAGAAAACCATACACTAATTCCATCTTGTAATTGTTTCATCAAGGCTTCTTTTATTTGATGATCTGATAAAGATATTAAGTTTTCAGTATTTCCTAAATATAGATTAGGAATAAATGCATAACTTTGTAACAATGTCTCCTTATCAAATGATGTAACAGTAATAAAATCATCCAAATAATTTTTTAAATATGTTTCTTTAAATTCAACTGGTGTAATCAAATTTCCATTCCAATCAAAATGCATTGGCGGCTTTCCGTAAACCCGTGACAAAAATTGAAACACTTCATACATAAGTTCTTTTTTCTTTACATATCTTGCTTCTTTAGATTTGATAGTCATCAAACAAAGCGCATCAACTTTTATTTTATCTTTTAATAATTCAATCATCAAATTATCATTATAATTGCAATCAACTTCTTTCATCACATCAGAAGTTACCAATCCATACTTATTGACAATTTCTTTACAAAAGTGAAATGTCCCAAAACTACCAATATACTGATTTGTCTTACTATTAATAAATTCTAAAGACAAATGCTTACAATCAATAAAAACATTATATAAAGCATTTGCTTTTTCCAACTTATCAAAAAAGTTAATATAATTTGCTGATAAATCCAAATGGTCAACATCAACATTATTATAAGTTCGCATGATATCTTTTACAACCCTAAGGAATGCATAAACATTACACTGATGACTATCCATCTGATGATATATTTTCATCTCTGGAACCTCAATATTAAATCGAAATTGAAACTCCTTTTTCCGCTCTTCTTCTATACTAGATTTCATAAGACCAAATGTTTGAATCCTATGTTCTATATTAGCGTTGTGCGCATTATTATTGTATGCTTCCTGAAATTCCAAAATATTTTTCATATCAATTTCCTTATGCATGAAAAATCACCTCACAGTAATATTCTATCATAAAAAAAATCGAAAACATATTCAAACTTAAATAAAATGTAAACTCGATTTTCTAAAATAAACAATTTTGATTCTAATATTTTTAAAACCTATACTTTCCATTTATGTTTACTCAAATCTACATGAATATCATCTTTAAAAATAACTCCTTCTAAAAGCAGTAAATTTTTTTGTTCTTTAAAATGCGGAGCAATTCTACCATTATGGTTAACAACTCTATGACATGGATAAGATCCATAAAATTCTGACATACTCAAAATTTTACCAACCAATCTTGCGTTTTTCGGTCGACCAGCATAACACGCAATTTGACCATAAGTTGCCACATACCCACTTGGAATTTCTCCCACAATAGAAAGTACCAAATAAATCAAATCTTCATTTAATATATTACTCATTATAAAGCAGTCCCTTTCATTGGTAGAAATAATCGTTCCATATTGACATGTTCATGATTTAATAAATAAATTTTTTTCTGAATTCCTCCTGCATAACCAGTCAAACTCCCATTAATTCCTACTACCCTATGACAAGGAATAATAATAGAAATCGGATTATGACCAACTGATCCCCCAACTGCTTGTGCTGACATACTCTTTAATCCTTTTATATGCGCTAATTTCTGTGCAATTTCACTATAAGTAGTAACACTGCCATAAGGAATATCCATAAGAAGTGTCCACACAGCTTTTCTAAAATCACTCCCAATTAACTCTAACTCTAATTCACAAATATTAGGTTGTTCTCCACGAAAATATCGATCCAACCATTCCTTTACTTTTACAATGATAAAATAATAGTCATCTTCAATTGTGTTTTCACAAATACCTTGTTTATAATACCTTTGGCCTTCCATCCATAAACCAATTAATTTATCATTCTTTACTGCAATCAAAAGATCTCCAATAGGAGAAAGATAGTGAGATATAACAATCATAAAACCACTTCTTTCAATAAAGGACTTCCCTATCCTAATATCAATTATACTACAAAATAACAAATTCTAAAAAAATTCTTCTTTGAACAAATTCATTTCTTTGGAATTACTAAAATCTATAATTTCTAAAAATATAAATGTAGAAATAAAAAACTATTTCTGATTATTCTTAATCCAAGTCATGATGATAGTTACTATGTATTGTTGCTCTTCATTTGTTAAATCATGATTTTTATCTATATGATGCCATTTATATAGACATGATCTACAACAAGTAGCTGTAGCATGTTGAGCAATAAAAACAGGATGACCCTTCATAGGAGTTTGTTTTCCATCATTTTTTAAATTAGCTGAGGCAAGCCTCTTCGAAATAAAATCTTTTGCATGTTGTTCTATTGTTTCCAATCCTTTGCTTTGTATATAAAAAAGATCCTTTTCTTTTAATTTAAAACTACTTCTAAACTTAGATTGTTTTAATTTATCTAATATATCCATATTTACTCCTTTTAATTATTTAAAAATCGAACAAAAATTTCCAATGTCTATTCTTTCTAATCAGACACATCTGACTAATTTTTAAATTCATTACACTCTAATTTCTTACAATTACTAGATAGTATTATCAATTTACTACTGCCTGGTGCAAATTTATTTGATAATTTTTCTTTTTCTATGCTATTAACTTCAAAGCCATATTCTTGAAGTAACTTTGAAATTGTGTCTACTGAAAAATAATTCAT
>CANAXT010000007.1 GCA_947365915.1 uncultured Mycoplasmatota bacterium | reverse complement strand
ATTAATTTGCATTTTTTTTCTTTTTTTACATCATTTTATTTTGCTTATCTATAATAAATTACTTACAATTTCTGAAATCTATTCTATAAACATAGTATAACTTTTTTATATCGTATTTTGTCGTTTTGTAACTATTTGGTTAATAAAAAAAGATGCTTATTCTGCATCTCCTTCAACAAGTTCTAAAATTACTTCTAAAGCATCGTCTCCTCTGCGTTCTCCTAATTTTAAAATTCTTGTGTAACCTCCATTACGTCCTTGGTAACGTGGTGCTAGATCATCAAATACTTTTTTGACTACAGCTTTATCATTTTGTAGAAAAGCTAATGCTTTTCTTCTTGCTACTAATGAACCATCTTTTCCATACGTAATCATTTTATCAACAAATTTTCGAGTTTCTTTGGCTCTTGGTTCTGTTGTTTTAATGCTTTCATTCATGATTAGGTCTTTGGTTAAATTGGCAAGCATGCTTCTTCTGTGTTTATTTGTGCGTCCTAATTTTCTATAAGCCATAATATTCCTCCTAACTAATCTTCATCTCGGAATCTAAGTCCCATATCTTTAATTTTGTCCATAACTTCTTTTAAAGATTTTTTTCCTAAGTTACGAATTTTCATCATTTCTAATTCTGATTTTTCTGTTAAATCACCTAATGTATTTACTCCTGCTCTTTTCAAACAATTGTAAGCACGTACTGAGAAATCTAGATCATCAATTGATGTTTCTAATTTCTTTTGTTTGCTGTCTTCTTGTTTGGCATTCATAATTCCAGTTACATCTGCGATTTCACTTAAATTCGTAATAATATTTAAATGTTCTATTAAGATTTTTGCTCCTAAGGCCATTGCTTCTTCTGGACGAATTGATCCGTTTGTTGTTACATTCATAATCAATTTGTCATAGTTTGCATCTTGCCCAACACGAGCATTTTCTACTTCGTAACTGATTCTTTCAATTGGTGAATAAAGGGCATCAATTGGAATATATCCTAGTTTATTATCCCCAGTATATTTTTTGTTTTCATTAGATGGAACATATCCTCTGCCATTTGCTACAATAAGCTCCATATCTAGTTTTCCGCCTTTTGATAGGGTTGCAATTACTTGATCTGGGTTTGCTATTTCAATATCAGGATCTGCTTCTATATCAGCTGCTGTTACGGTTCTTGCTTCATTTACTGATAAATGTAATACTTTCTCTTCTTCTGAGTGATTTTTTACTACTACATTTTTTAGGTTTAATATAATTGTTGTTACATCTTCTACAACGCCGTCCATTGCTTGAAATTCATGCATAACTCCATCTATTTTTACTGCTACAATTGCACTTCCTGGCATACTTGATAGCATGATTCTTCTAAGTGCATTTCCTATTGTTGTTCCAAATCCTCTTTCTAAAGGTTCTAATTCAAATTTTCCAAAATTATTATTTTCAACATATTCTGTTATTTTATATATTGGTTTTTCAAAGTTTAACATTTAATCACTCCCCTTCATTAACCGCGTGGACGTTTTGGTGGACGACAACCATTATGCGGAATTGGTGTTACATCCGAAATTGAAGTAATTTCTAATCCAGCTGTTTGTAATGAACGAATTGCGGTTTCTCTTCCTGAACCTAATCCTTTTACGAAAACTTCAACTTTTTTCATACCCATTTCTGCGGCTGCTTTTCCTGCTGCTTCTGCAGACATTCCTGCTGCAAATGGAGTTGATTTTTTACTTCCTTTGAATCCTAATGTTCCAGCAGAAGCCCAGCTAATTACATTTCCTTCTTTATCACTAATTGTGACAATTGTGTTATTGAATGTAGATTTAATAAATGCTTTTCCTTCTGGAACATTCTTTTTCACTTTACGTTTTCTTGGTTTATAAGCCATGTATATAACCTCCTTTATTCGTGTGCTTTTTTATTTTTTCTTATTAGCAACTACTTTTCCTCTACCTTTACGTGTTCTTGCGTTACGGTTGGTTCTTTGACCTCTTACTGGTAATCCTTTTTTATGACGTGTTCCTTCATAAGAATTAATTTCCATTTTTGTTTTGATGTTCATACTTACTTCACGACGTAAGTCTCCTTCTGTTGGATATTTGTTTAATACATCACGAATGCTAACTAATTCTTCGTTTGTTAAATCACCAGCTTTTTTATTCATGTCGATATTTGCTTCTTTTAAGATCGTTTTTGATAAGCTTCTACCTACTCCATAGATATAAGTTAAAGCAATTTCAATTCTTTTATTGTTTGGTATATCTACACCTTTAATACGTGCCATTAAAACACCTCCTATTACCCTTGTCTTTGTTTATGTTTTGGATTTGTACAAATTACTTGTATTTTTCCTTTTCGTCTTATAATTTTACATTTTTCACACATTTTTTTTACTGATGGTCTTACTTTCATCTAGATCCCTCCTACTATTTTCTATAGGTTATGCGCCCACGTGTTAAATCATATGGTGACAATTCTACAGTGACTTTGTCGCCTGCTAAAATACGAATATAGTTCATTCGGATTTTACCAGAAACGTGGGCAACTATTGTATGTTTGTTTTCTAATTCCACTTTGAATTGTCCGCCTGGTAAGACTTCTAATACTTTACCTTCTACTTCAATTACGTCTGTTTTTGCCATCTAATCACCTCTTTGTCAAAATTTCATACCCATCTTTGGTAACTAGAACGGTATGCTCAAAATGAGCAGATGGTTCTTCGTCAGCTGTTACAATGGTCCAATCATCATCTTCTATGAATATGTTTGGTGTTCCTAGATTGAGCATTGGTTCTACAGCTATGACCATTCCTTCTTTCAAGATAGGTCCAGTATTCTTTTTTCCATAATTTGGAACATCTGGTTCTTCATGTATGTCTCTTCCGACACCATGACCGACCAATTCTTTTACTACGCCTAAGTGATATTTGTTTGCAATCTCACTTATGGCATAACCGATATCTCCGATTCTTGTTCCTTCTTTGATTACAGAAAGACCTTTGAATAAGGCTTCTTCTGTTTGGGCTAATAAGTTTTCTAATCGAGTGCTGATTTTTCCAACTGGATAAGTCCAAGCAGAATCTCCATGGTAACCTTTGTAACAAGCTCCGATATCGATTTTAATGATATCACCATTTTTTAGTTTTCTGTTTCCTGGAATTCCATGAACTACTTCGTCATTAATGGAAGTGCATATGCTCCCTGGAAATCCATCATAATTTTTAAATGAAGGAGTGGCTCCTCTACTTATAATATAATTATAAGAAAGGTCATCTAATTCTTTTGTTGTAATTCCTGGTTTTATATATGGTAACAGATAGTTGTGCGTATCTCCTGTTATTTTTCCAGCAATTCTTAAAAGTTCGATTTCTCTTTCACTTTTGATAGAAATCATAATTCATTTCTCCCTTGTAGAATGTTTTTTATTTGTTCAAATGTTTCTTTAGAATCATTACTTTCTACACGGAATAAAATGTTTTTATCTTGATAATATTTTATTAGTGGTCCAGTTTTTTCTAAGTATGTATCATATCTAGTACTAAAGGTCGTACTGTTATCATCACTACGTTTTTTTAGTTTTCCTCCACAACGGTCACAGATTCCTGCTTCTTTTGGTTTGGATTCTTCTATGATTTCATTATATACTGATCCACATTCTGGACAGTTCAATCTTCCTGTAATTCTTTTACATGCAAGATCTTTGTCTACTTCAAGTAAAATTACGATTCCTAATTTTTTATTTAGTTTTTCTAGAATTTTTTCATAGGCAATTGCTTGTTCTATGTTTCTTGGAAAACCGTCTAAGATATAACCATTATCACAGTCTTTTTCTTTTAGACGTTCTTCTATCAGTTCTAATATAATATCATCACTTACAAATGCTCCTTGTTCCATTTTTTCTTTGATGAGTTTTCCTCTTTCATTTTCTGTTTTTGATGCTTCTCTTAATAGATCTCCTGTTGAGATATGAGGAATATGATAGGTATCACAAAGTAGTTTTGATTGTGTACCTTTTCCTGCTGCTGGTGGAGCGATAAAGATAATACTTTCCATATTTTACCTTCTTCTTCCTCTTTTATATTGGCGGCTCACTAACTGGCTTTCTAATTGTTTGTAGGTTTCTAGTGCGACTCCTACTACGATTAGAAGTCCTGTTCCTCCAAGTTGTACGCTTGTTGGTAGGCTTGTAACTGCTCCTAATACAATTGGAAGTCCTGCAATCACAGCTAGGAAAATAGCTCCTACAATGGTAATTTTGTTTAGTACTTCACTTACATGTTTTTCGGTTGCTTCTCCTGGGCGTACTCCTGGTATAAATCCACCACTTTTGTTTAAGTTTTCTGCTAGTTCTTTTGGTTTTAGTTGTAAATATGTATAGAAATATGCGAAGCCAATGATAAGTAGGATATATAGAATAAATCCTGTTCCTGAAGTCATTGACATCCATTTATTTACAAATAATGTAAATCCGTCTTTTTTTACAAATCCGGCGATAATGGCTGGAATCGACATTAATGCGGATGCGAATATGACAGGAATTACACCAGCTGAATTTAGTTTGAATGGAATATAACTGTTTTTTGCTCCAACATTGTTCACTGTACGGTTTGCGTACTGAATTGGAACTCTTCGTTCGGCGCTTTGAACGAATACAACTCCTACTACGATTGCGACATATACTAGGACTAATAAAATAAATTTAATAATTCCTAAAGTCATTGCTTGTGTTGTTGTTGTTACGATTAAACTTTGCCAAGCGCTTACAAACATTGCTGGAAGGCTTGCGATGATACCAGCCATGATGAGTAAGGATATTCCATTTCCTACTCCTTTGGTTGTGATTTGGTCTCCTAACCATAATAGGAAGGCTGTTCCTGCTGTTAAGATAAGCGCGAATTCCATATATTCTAATGGTGTTCCACCTTTAATTACTGAGAATGAGAAAATATATCCTTGGAAGAATGCTAAAGCAATTCCTACGACTCTTGTAATTTGGTTTAGTTTTGCTCTTCCTGTTCCTCCTTGTTTGGAAAGTTCAGAAAGGTATGGAATGATATCCATTTGTAATAGTTGCATGACAATGGATGCTGTGATATAAGGCATTACGCCTAGTGAGAAGATTGAAAATTTTTCCATTGCTCCTCCACCCATTGCATTCATGAGTTCTAAGAACCCTAGTTTTCCGGTGTCAAATGCATTAGAGTCTATTCCCGGAACGATAATTGTGGTTCCTAGTTTAAAAATAAATAAACAGAAGAAAGTAAAATAGATTCTCTTTCTTAAGTCTTTATTCTTGGGATTAAATATTTGCTTCATTGTTGCAAACATTTTAGATCACCTCTGCTTTTCCACCTAATTTTTCTATTTGTTCTTTTGCTACATTAGAAAATTTGTGTGCTTTTACGTTTACTTTTTTTTCTAATGTACCATTTCCTAGTACTTTGATTCCATCTAATTGATTTTTTACTAGTCCCATTTCTTTTAATAGTTCTGGAGTAATTACTGCTCCTTCTTCAAATCTGTTTAAATCACTTAAATTAATTACGGCATATTCTGTTTTAAATCTGGCATTGGTAAATCCTCTTTTTGGTAATCGACGGAATAGTGGTAATTGTCCTCCTTCGAATCCTGGTCTTACTCCTCCACCACTTCTTGCATTTTGTCCCTTATGTCCTTTTCCGGCAGTTTTTCCGTGTCCACTGCTTGTTCCACGTCCAACGATTTTACGCTTTTTTGTTGCGCCTTCATTTGGATACATTGTATGTAATTTCATACTATCTGATCTCCTCTACTTTTTTTCCACGAAGTTTTGCTACTTCTTCAATTGTTTTTTGTGATTTCAGTGCATTAAGGGTTGCGTATGCCATATTGATTTTTGTGTTTGATCCAAGAGATTTTGATAAGATGTCTTTTACACCAGCAAGTTCTAATACTGCTCTAACTGGTCCTCCTGCTTTTACTCCAGTACCTTTAGATGCAGGTTTTAACATAACTCTACTAGCGCTTCTTACTCCGATTGCTTCGTGAGGGATAGTTCCATCAACAATAGATACTCTTACTACGTTTTTTGTTGCTGCTGCAACGGCTTTTTTGATAGCATCTGGTACTTCATTTGCTTTACCAGTTCCAAGTCCTACTTGACCTTTTCTATCTCCTACAGCAACAGTAGCAGAGAAACGGAAATGACGACCACCTTTTGTTACTTTTGTAACACGACCAATGTTGATAACTTCTTCTTCAAATTGTTTTGGTCTTGGTTCTCTTCTTCTTTTTTCCATGTGTTTTCCTCCTTTTAGAATTCTAATCCGTTTTCGCGAGCAGCTTCAGCTAAAGCTTTTACACGTCCATGATATAGGTATCCACCTCTATCAAATACTACAGTTTTTATTTTTGCTTCTTTTGCTCTTTTAGCTAGCAGTTCTCCTACTTTAGAAGCGGCTTCAATGTTTCCACCATTTTTAAGTTTTAGTTCTTTATCAATAGAAGATGCGCTTACTAATGTAACAGAGCTTACATCATCAATGATTTGCGCAAAAATGTTTCCGTTTGATCTAAACACATTTAGTCTTGGGGTTGTTGTAGTACCAGCTACTTTAGCTCTTACACGTGTATGTCTAGCTTTACGTACATCGTTACGAGATACTTTCTTAATCATAAGTATTACTCTCCTTTACTATTCAATATTAAGATGCTTTCTTTCCTTCTTTACGACGAACGATTTCATCTTTATAACGAATTCCTTTTCCTTTGTATGGTTCAGGTTCTCTAATTTTTCTAACGTTAGCAGCAAATTCTCCGACTTGGCATTTGTTGATTCCTTTTATTGTAAGTTCGGTGTTGCTTGGACATTCTAGTGTGATTCCTTCTGGAACTTCTACTTCTACTGGATGAGAATACCCAGCTGTTACTACTAAGTCTTTTCCTTTTAATGTAAAACGATATCCAACACCAAGGGCTTCTAATTTTTTTTCAAATCCTTTGGTTACTCCTTCAATCATATTACTGATATTTGCGTTTGCTGTACCATGAAATTTTTTGTAGTTATCATTATCTCTTGTAACTGTTAATTCATTTCCATTTACATTAATATCAATGTGTTCGTTAATTTCAGTAGAAAGTTCACCTTTAGGACCTTTTACTGTAACAACACAATCATGTTTTGATACTGTAACGTTTTCTGGTATAGTTAATATTCTATTTCCTATACGACTCATAATCATCCTCCTAACTTTCTACCAAATGTAAGCCAATACTTCTCCACCAAGTGTTTGTTCTCTTGCTTCTTTGTCAGTCATAATTCCTTTTGAAGTAGAAATAATGGCAATTCCAAGTCCATTTAATACGCTTGGTACTTCTTCGGCTTTGGCATATACACGTAATCCTGGTTTTGAAATTCTTTTCAGTCCAGTAATTACACGTTCTTTTTTTTCTCCATATTTTAAGTTCAATGTTATTACATTAAATTTGTCTTTTTTTGTTACTTTGTAATCGCTTATAAATCCTGTTTCTTTTAAGATTCTGGCAATTTCAGTTTTCATTTTTGAAGCGGGTACTTCAACTTCTTTGTATCGCATTTGATTGGCGTTACGAATTCTTGTAAGCATATCTGCGATTGGATCTGTTACCATATATATCCTCCCATCTACTACCAGCTAGATTTTGTAACCCCTGGTATTTGTCCTTTGTAAGCTAATTCTCTAAAGCAAATACGGCAAATTCCATATTTTCTAAGTACAGCGTGAGGTCTTCCGCATCTTGCACAGCGTGTGTATTCACGTACTTTATACTTAGGTTTACGACTAGCTTTTACGATCATACTTTTTTTAGCCATAATATCCTCCTATAACTATTTCTTAAAAGGCATTCCGAAACCTTTTAATAAGTCATGTGCTTCTTCGTTGGTATGTGCTGTTGTGACAAAAACGATATCCATACCACGAACTTTAACAACATCATCGTATTCAATTTCTGAGAAAATTAATTGTTCTGTTAGTCCTAATGTATAGTTTCCTCTTCCATCAAAAGATTTGTTTGAAATTCCTCTAAAGTCACGTACACGTGGTAATGTGATACTAATTAGTTTGTCTAAGAAGTTATACATGTTTTCTCCACGTAATGTTACTTTACAACCGATTGCTTGACCTTCTCTAAGTTTGAATCCTGCAATGGCTTTTTTTGCTGTTGTTGCGATTGGTTTTTGACCTGTAATTACTTCTAGGTCTCTCATTGATGCTTCTAACATTTTACTGTTATGTGCTGCATCTCCTACTCCAATGTTTACTACGATTTTGTCTAATTTAGGAACTTCCATAATACTTTTGTAATTATATTTTTCTCTTAAGCTTGGTACGATTTCATTCAAGTATTTTTCTTTTAGGCGGTTCACTCTTAACCCTCCTTCCAATTAGTTAAGGATTTCATTAGATTTTTTACAAATTCTAACTTTTTTTCCTTCTTTGTTTGTTGTGTGTCCGATTCTAGTTCTCTGTTTCTTTTTAGGATCTAGTATCATAACATTTGAAGCGTGTATTGGTGCTTCGATTTCTACAATACTTCCAGCATTTCCACCCATTGGTTTGATATGCTTTTTACGAACGTTTACGCCTTCTATGACTACTCTGTTTTGGTCACGAAGTACTTTTGTAATTGTTCCTTCTTTTCCTTTATTAGAACCAGCAATGACTACTACTTTATCTCCAGTTTTTAAGTTCATGCTTTTCCCTCCAAACTATAGCACTTCTTTGGCAAGTGATACAATCTTCATAAAATCTTTTTCACGTAATTCACGTGCTACTGGTCCAAAAACACGAGTTCCTATTGGGCTTTTATCATCTTTGATAATTACGCAAGCGTTGTCATCAAATTTGATATAAGATCCGTCTTCTCTTCTTAGACCAAATTTACTTCTAACGATTACAGCTTTCACTACTTTACCGCGTCCAACTGTACCATTAGGAGTTGCTTTTTTAATAGTTCCAACAACTATATCACCAATATTTCCTGTTTTAACTTTGCTTCCACCTAGAACGCGAATGACTAATAGTTCACGTGCTCCAGAGTTGTCTGCAACTTTCAAACGGCTTTCTTGTTGAATCATATATGAATCCTCCTTTATCCGTTACAGCTATAAGATAACTGCTTTTTCAACTATTTCTACTAAACGGAAACGTTTTGTTCTAGATAGCGGTCTAGTTTCTGCAATACGTACAATGTCTCCAGTTTTTGCTTCGTTTTTTTCGTCATGTGCAGTAAATTTTTTAGAATATTTCACACGTTTTTTGTATAATGGGTCAGTTTTATAAGTTTCAACTAAAACAGTAATTGTTTTGTTGTTTTTGTCGCTAACTACTTTACCAACTAATTCACGAGCTTTTTTTTCTTTCATATGTTACCTCCCTATTTCACGTTCACGAAGAATCGTTTTCATACGTGCTACTAATTTTCTAAGTTCTTTGATTCTTGATGGTTTTTCTAAGTTCCCAGTAGCTTGGCTAAAACGTAAGTTAAATAATTCTTCGTTAGATTCTTCAATTTTCTTCATGATTTCTTCGTTAGACATTTCTCTAATTTCACTATTTTTCATTTGCCTCACCACTTTCTCTCATGACAAATTTACATTTGATTGGAAGTTTGTGCATTGCTAGTCTTAGTGCTTCACGTGCTACTTCTTCACTTACTCCTGCTACTTCAAACATAATTTTTCCTTTTTTTACTACTGCAACCCAAGCTTCTGGTTGACCTTTACCTTTACCCATACGTGTTTCTAATGGAATTTTTGTTAATGATAAGTGAGGGAATATATTAATCCATATTTTTCCTCCACGTTTCATGTAACGAGTCATAGCGACACGGGCAGCTTCGATTTGTTGTTGAGTAATCCAAGCTCCTTCCATTGCCATTAATCCATATTGTCCAAAATGTAGTTCTTTATTTCCACGTGTTACTCCATCATATTTTAAACGATGTGGTCTACGATATTTAGTTCTTTTTGGAATGACTGCCATTTTCATTACCTCCCTTATTTTTTGCACCAGGAAGTATTTCTCCTTTATAAATCCATACTTTTACGCCAATTTTTCCATAAGTTGTATCTGCTTCTTTGTGTGCATAATCAATATCGGCTCTTAATGTATGAAGTGGAATGTTTCCTTCTGTATATCCTTCGGTTCTAGCCATGTCAGCTCCACCTAAACGGCCTGATACAGCGGTTTTGATTCCTTTTGCTCCGGCTTTCATTGCGTTACGAATTGCTCTTTTTTGGGCGATTCTGAATGATACACGGTTTTCTATTTGATGTGCAATATTTTCTGCTACTAGTGCTGCATCAACATCTGGTTTTTTGATTTCCATAATAGAAATTTGAATTTCTTCGTTTACTAGTTTTGATAGTTCTTTTTTGATTTTTTCAATTTCATCTCCACCGTGACCAATTACAACACCTGGTTTTGCGGTATTGATAATTACGTCTGTTTTTTTAGTGGTTCTTTCTATTAGAATACTTGAAACTGCTGCGTCTTTTAATCGTTTTGATAAGTATTTACGAATTTTGATATCGTTGTTTAAAAACTTAGCGAAGTCTTTGTTATTTGCATACCATTTTGATTCCCAAGTTTTATTGATTCCCAATCTAAGTCCGATTGGACTAACTTTTTGACCCATCAGTTACCCTCCTTTGCTTAATTTTTTTCACTTACAATCACAGTAATGTGACTCGTTCTTTTTTTGATTGGATCTACATGTCCACGAGAACCAAATCTCATTCTTTTCATTGTAGCTCCTTCGTTTACATACGCTTCTTTTACAAATAGTTTTGTTTTGTCTAGTCCTAAATTGTTTTCAGCGTTTGCTACTGCTGAGGTTAATACTTTTCTAATTAATCTTGCAGCTTCTTTGTTCATGTTATTCAATATTTTATCAGCTTCGATTACGTCTTTTCCACGTATTAAATCGATCACTAAACGAGCTTTACGAGCTGGGATTCTAATTCCCTTTGCAATCGCTTTTGCTTCCATTTTAGTCCTCCCTTCTGGTAATGTTATTTTTTACCTTTGTTATCACCATGTCCACCACATTTACGAGTTAGAGCAAATTCTCCTAATTTATGTCCGACCATATCTTCTGTTACATAAACAGGAATATGTTCTTTTCCATTGTGAACGGCAAATGTGTGTCCTACAAATTCAGGAAAAATTGTTGAGCGACGTGACCATGTTTTGATTACTTCTTTTTTTCCAGATTCATTTAATTTTTCGACCTTTTTCATAAGGCTTGGTGCTACGTAAGGTCCTTTTTTTATACTTCTAGCCATTTAAACCATCCTTTCACTATTTCGTACGACGACGAACAATTAACTTATTTGAAGCTTTTTTGCTGTCTCTCGTTTTATATCCTAATGCTGGTTTACCCCAAGGAGTAACTGGTCCTTTACGTCCGATTGGTGCGCGTCCTTCTCCACCACCATGAGGGTGATCATTAGGGTTCATTACAGATCCACGAACGGTTGGACGAATTCCCATGTGTCTTTTTCTTCCTGCTTTTCCGATTTTTACTAATTCATGATCTGCGTTTCCTACTTCTCCAATGGTTGCTCTACATACGCTTAGTACTTTTCTCACTTCGCCACTGGTTAATCGAAGTAATGTGTATTTTCCTTCTCGTCCTAATATTTGAACTGAAGATCCAGCGGAACGTGCTAGTTCTCCTCCTTTTCCAGGTTTTAGTTCTATATTATGAACGGTTGTTCCTTCTGGAATGTTTGCGAGTGGTAATGCGTTCCCGACTTTGATGTCTGCGTTTTCTCCACTTTCAATTTTTGTTCCTACTTTTAGTCCTTTTGGAGCGATGATATATCGTTTTTCTCCATCGGCATATTTAATTAAAGCAATGTTAGCTGTTCTGTTTGGATCGTATTCGATTGAAGCAACTGTTCCTAGTATTCCATCTTTATTTCTTTTGAAATCGATGATACGGTATTTTCTTTTTGCTCCTCCACCACGGTGTCTTACTGTGATTCTTCCTTGGTTGTTACGACCACCGTTTTTCTTTAGTGTAACGACTAATGATTTCTCTGGAGTTGTTTTTGTAATTTCGTCATTGATCAATGTTGACATTCCACGAGTTCCATTCGTCATTGGTTTATATGTTTTAATTGCCATATATGTGTCCTCCTTCTGGATTAGTTAAGTTCAATTGAACTTCCTTCTTTTAATTTAACAATTGCTTTTTTTACATGGTTGGTTTTTCCTGTATATCTACCAACTCTTTTTTTCTTTGGTTTTACGTTAACTGTATTAACGCTTTCTACTTTTACATCGAAGATGTTTTCGATTGCTTGCTTGATATGTGTTTTGTTTGCTTTTACGTCTACACTGAATACGTAAGTGTTTTGTTGCGCAAGTTCAGTTGTTTTTTCTGTAATTATTGGGGCTTTTATAATATTTCTATAATTCATTATGCAAGCACCTCCTCAATTGTTTTTACTGCTGCTTCTGTGATGATCATTTTGTCTGCTGCAACAATGTCTAGTGTGTTTATTTCAGATGCTTCTAATAACACGATATTGTTTAGGTTTCTAGTTCCTAAGATCACGTTATCAGTTAGTTCTTCTACAACGATTAGTGTTTTTCTAGTTGCGTTTAAGTTTGTTAAAATATTTTTCATGTCTTTTGTTTTATTTGTTTCTACTGTAAAGTTTTCTACAATCGTAAGTTCTTTATCTAATACTTTATAAGATAAAGCTGATTTTAAAGCTAATCTTCTTTCTTTTCTGTTCATTTTTTTTGCATAACTTCTTGGATGTGGTCCGAATACGATCCCACCTTTAATCCAATGAGGTGCACGGGTACTTCCTTGACGAGCGCGTCCAGTCCCTTTTTGTCTCCATGGTTTTTTTCCTCCACCACGAACTTCGCTACGTGTTTTTGTGTCTGCGGTTCCTTGTCTTAATGAGTTTCTTGATAATGTAATCGCGTCATATAGTACAGCGTCATTTGGAGTAATTCCCCATACTGTTTCGTTTAAGGTAATGTCTTTTACTTTTTCACCTTTTAAGTTTAATACAGATATCTTTTCCATACTATGCCTCCTCAGTCACTGGTTCAGTTTCCACTGATTCTTCTGTTGTTTCAGTTTCTACTGGTTCTGTGTTTTCTTGAGGTTTTTCTTCTGCAACATAAGAGATAAGTTCTTCTCTTTCGTTAATGGTGTCAGGTTTTTTCACAGCTGATTTGATAATCACTAGTGATTTTTTGGCACCTGGTACATTACCTTTGACTAAGATTACATTGTTTTCTACGTCTACAGCAACGATTTCTAAGTTTTGAATAGTTACTGTTAACTGTCCCATATGTCCTGGAAGTTTTTTTCCTTTAAAAACACGCATTGGTCTCATGGTTCCCATTGATCCTGGTTTTCTATGGTAATGTGATCCATGTCCCATAGGTCCACGGCTTTGTCCATGACGTTTGATCACTCCTTGGAAACCTTTTCCTTTTGTTACTCCTGTAACGTCTACAGCTTCTCCTACGGTAAAAGTATCTACTGTGATTACTTGACCTAGTGAGTAGTTGTTAATGTCTACACCTCTGATTTCTCTAAAGAAGCGCTTAGGTGTAGTGTTTGCTTTATTGGTATGTCCAATAGATGCTTTTGTCGCTAACTTTTCTCTCTTTGTATCGAAACCAAGTTGAATTGCTTCATAACCGTCGTTTTCTTTTGTTTTGATTTGTGTTACTACGTTTGGTTCTACTGAGATAACGGTTACTGGAATCAATTTACCTGATTTTGTAAATACTTGAGTCATTCCAATTTTACGACCTAAGATTCCTTTTTTCATAACTTTTCCTCCTATTGTTTAATCTGAATATCAACACCACTTGGAATATCTAAATGAGTTAATGCCTCAATAGTCTCCTTACTTGGATTATTGATATCAATAAGTCTTTTGTGTGTTCTTTTTTCAAATTGTTCACGTGAATCTTTGTATTTATGAACAGCTCTTAAGATAGTGATTTTTTCTACTTCTGTTGGAAGTGGAATTGGTCCGCTAACTTCGCCGCCTGTTCTTTTTACAGTTTCAACGATTTTGGCACAAGCTGTATCTAAGTTTTTGTGTTCAAATGCTTTCAATTTGATACGAACTCTCGTTTTAGACATATTTATATCCTCCTCTCGCCTATATCCAGTATAGACTTGCTCCGTGTAAAAACCTGAAATTCCGATTATTTTTCAAAACAACTTAACCGGGTGTTTCAGCAACCTCACACATCAATGCATGCCACACATTCAAAAGTATACATGAAAATTGTATGAAAATCAAGTGTTTTTTATGACAAATTCATTACAAATTTACAATTTTGGTAATTATTTGGAAGTTGGTGCGAAAAAAAAGAGAATAAAAATATATTGTACTCTTTTTGAATAAGTAAAGTTTGATTGTTAGATATTGCTTTTATAGATTTTGTTCGACTATTATAAAGTTTTTTTGTTAATACAATATTTGTGTTGTAATTGTCTTATGTAGGAGGTTTTTCCTCCTAGTAGTAGAAGATCAGTAAAAAATAAAATTGTAAAAAATGACTGACAAACTTATAGTCGCCAGTACAACAATTAATATTGTTACACTATTTTTTATTATTGTCAATTGCTTTATGTCTAATTTCCATGAATTTTCGAATAACTTCAGATAAAATATTATTATCGGTGTGTTTTCTTTTTTACTATTGTTTGGTTTCTTATTTTATCTATGTTTTTTTACAAAGAAATTTGTCGCTAGAATCAGTTCAAATTACAATTCCTAAATTATAGCAAATTCACCATAATTGAATTTATTTAACTCAAAATTTTTCTTTTCTTCTTCTACTGCTTCTATTAATTCTTGCTCCGTAGGTAAATGTAATTTATAACTGGAAGAAAAAATATTTTTATTGTCTTCTGGTAGAGTATATTTTACAACTGTTTTGTTTTTCAATGTTGATAATAAAATGCCAACAGTTGGATTTTCATCCCTGTTTTTTATTTCTCTATCATAGTAATTAACATACATTTGCATTTGACCAATATCTTGGTGACTTACTTTACCAATTTTAATTATTACAAAACACTTTAAGAGTCTGTTATAGAAAACCAAATCGGGGTAAAAATGATCTTCTTCTAATGTTAATCTTACTTGGGAGCCTACAAACATAAATCCTTTTCCTAATTCTAATAGGAATTCTTTTAAATGCTCTAATATATTTTTCTCTAAATCTGTTTCTAAATAGTCTGTATTTTCTTTAATATCAAGAAATTCTAGAACAAATGGATCTTTGACTAAATCTTTACTTGACTTTAAAATTTGACCTTTTTCAGCAAGTTCTAAGATTTTTTCTTTATTAGCAGATAGAGCTAATCTTTCATATAATAGAGACCCGATTTGTCTTTGAAGTTCTCTTACACTCCATTTAGAATTAATAGATTCTTTAATATAAAAATTTCTTTTAGGTTCTTCTTCTATTTTTATTAATTCTAAATAATGTGACCAACTCAATTTGGAAGACACTGTCTGCCAAATTGGATATATTAGATAGAATTTTCTCATAGTTCGCAGATTTCTTGAGGAAAAACCTTTTCCAAATTCATCAGTTAGTTTTTGTGATAGTTTTTCTAAAACAGCATCACCATAGTTTGCTCTTTCATCACCCTGTTGTATTTCCATAATTGCTTTTCCAATATAAACTAATCATTTCAGTATTTACAGTACTATATACTTTATTTCTACTACTAATTACTAGTTCTTTAATATTATTAAATATATTATTAATTTCATTATCATTTTTAATTAGTTCGTTGTCCATTAATTGCCTCCTTTCTTTAATTTAAACATAAGAAATCTTATGTCTAGATTATACTATATATGGTAAAAATTTTCTATACTCCTATTCAAATTTAATAATAATTCAGACAAGGTAATAAAATAATCAAATTGTTGAAACTAAAAATAAAAGAAGTAAGTAGCCTTCTTCTAAGCAATCTTACTTCAACCATCTCCGATCTTAACAATTTAAAAGCAAACTTTCAGTTAAGGTTTGATGATTAGATTATACATTATTCTTCGTTATTATCAAGTTTTAAGTGCTTAGTTTTTTTGTTCTGTGAGTTAAAAAAGTAAATTCATACTTTTAATAATAATTTTTGATTGATACCATTTTTTGTACAACCATTTGATTGTTTATTATAGCTACATTATACTAGATAGTTTGAGTTTGTCAAAAAAAAACCACTTTTAGTGATTTTCATTTAATATTTCTATGATTTCTTCTTTGGTTAAAACATGATAGTTTTCTAATCCTTTTTCTTTGGCAAGTTCTTGTAATTCTTCTAGTGTTAAATCTTCTAAGCTGGCTTCTTTGAAATCGCTTTCATCAATTTCTTTATCATCATCTGGCATACAACCATTTTCTACTAAGTAATCGATTTGTTCTTTGGTTAGTGTTTCATGTTCTAATAAAGCATTGGCAATCAAATCTAATAGTTTTTTATTTTCTTGGATTACTTTTTTCGTTTTTTCATAGCATTCATTGATAATTTTCCTTTGTTCTTGATCAATTTCGAATGCTACTTGACTTGAGAAGTTTCTACTTTTGTTGTAGTCTCTTCCTAAGAATACACTAGATTCTTGATGTTCAAATTGGACTGGTCCTAAGTCACTCATTCCATATTCTGTTACCATAGCTCTTGCGATTTTAGTCGCTTTTTCAAAGTCATTATGAGCTCCTGTTGTGATTTCATTAAATATGAATTCTTCTGCTACTCGTCCTCCTAGTAATCCACTGATCATTTCTAGTAGTTCACTTTTAGTTTGAAGGTATGTTTCTTCTCTTGGAAGCATTAGGTTATATCCTCCTGCAGAGCCTCTTGGAACGATGGTTATTTTTTGAACTTCGTTGGCTCCATCTAGGCAGATTCCTAATACGGCATGACCTGCTTCATGGTAAGCAACGACTTTCTTTTCATGTTCTGTATATTTATGACTTTTCTTTGCTGGTCCCATTAATACACGGTCATGAGCTTCGTCTATTTCAGTCATTGTAATGGCTTTTTTGTTTCTTCTAACTGCTAGTAATGCTGCTTCATTTAGTAAGTTTTCTAGGTCTGCTCCACTAAATCCTACTGTTCTTTTTGCGATGTTAGAAAGTTCTACACCTTTTGAGAATGTTTTTCCCTTGGCGTGTACTTTTAGTATTTCTTCTCTTCCTTTGATATCTGGTAAGTTTACGGTTACCTGACGATCAAATCTTCCTGGTCTAAGAAGTGCGGGATCTAGTACGTCTGGTCGGTTTGTTGCTGCTATGATGATGATTCCTTCATTGGCTCCAAAACCGTCCATTTCTGTTAATAATTGGTTTAGGGTTTGTTCTCTTTCATCATGTCCTCCGCCTAATCCTGCTCCTCTTTGTCTTCCGACTGCATCAATTTCATCAATGAAAATTAAACATGGTGCACTTTGTTTAGCTTGCTTGAACATGTCTCTTACTCTACTTGCTCCAACACCTACGAATAGTTCTACGAATTCACTACCACTGATAAAGTAAAATGGTACGTTTGCTTCTCCTGCTACTGCACGTGCTAGTAATGTTTTTCCGGTTCCTGGTGGACCTACAAGTAGTACTCCTTTTGGAATTCTTGCTCCTAGGCTTTGGAATTTTTTTGGACTTTTCAAGAAGTCGATTAGTTCTGCTACTTCTTCTTTTTCTTCGTCTAGTCCTGCTACTTCTTTAAATGTTACTTTTTTGTTGTTTTCTGATAGTCTAGCTCTACTTTTTCCGAAGTCCATTGATTTGTTGGCACTTCCCATTTGTCTTGTAATTAGGAAGAATGCACCTCCAATTAGAATAATCATTGGTACAATGTTGATTAAAAATAGTAAAAATTTACTTGAGTCTGGGTCATTGATTGTTTCTACTTTAAATTTGTGTTCACTTTCTAAAGCTAGTAGTTTGGTCATGACTTCTTCTGCTAGTGGAACTTTTACGATAAAGTATTCGTTTTCGTTATATCCTTTTAGTTTTCCTTGTATTTCATATACATGAGCACTAGTTCTAGGAATAATTTTGATTTCTGTTATTTTTCCTTTTTCGGCTTGCTCCATAAATTTATCATAAGTAAGGTTATTTACTTTCTGATTGATTATATTAAAAAAATACATGACTCCAGCTATGATTAAAAACAATACTAAATATGGCATTAATCCTCTTTTCACAGCTTTTTTGTTCATTCTGGTTTTCCCTCCTTAATAATACTTAAGTATTATATCATACTTTTCTTCTTTTGTTTTACAAAATTGTGATTTTTTTATTCCTGGTATCCAAACGATAGTTCCTTCCCCATCAGTTACGATTGGATAACTGTTTCTTAAGTGAATTGGAACTTTTTCGTTGATCATTATTTCTTTGATTTTTTTATGATGATTTAATCCTTTTATTATCATTTTGTCTCCTTGTTTTCTGGTTCTTACAATGAGTGGAAACGTAAGTTCTTGTTTATTTAGTCTGCAGACAAAGTTTGAGTCTTCGTTTGTTTCTTCTAATTTTATTTGATGTCCATTTGGTAGTATTAGGTTTTGTTTTAGTTCTAATTGGTAGGTGTTGTTTGTTTCTTCTTTGATAAATCGTAGGGTATTATATTCTTTTCTGACCTTAATTTGTTCTGGAAGGTCTAATGTGGTTCCTGATTTATTTTTTATGAGTGTTTGTAACATGGTTATATGTTTGCTTTCTAGGTGCGTTCTTTCTTTATAGATTTTTCCTAGGGTGTGTTCTAAGATTCTTTTTTGTATGATTTGATCTAGTTGATCCCAGTTTTGTATGGATAATTCATTTGTATTCCATCTTATTTGGATTTGTTTTTCGGTTTGGTTTGTCAGGTAGTTTTCTATTTCGTTTAGTTCTTCACTAAATTTTAGGAATTTTAGGTGAATGTTTTTGTTTTCTTTTTTTAGAAATGGAAGGATTTGTTTTCGAATTCTGTTTCTAGTGTAAATATCTTTTTCGTTAGATGGGTCTATACAATATGGTATGTTATGTTTTTTGTTATAGTCTAATAGTTCTTGTTTGGTATAATTTAGTAATGGTCTTATAATGGTGTGTCCATTTTTTTTGCTTATTTTTGTTGGTCCATGAATGGCTTTCATGGAAGAACCTCTCATGATTCTAAAGAGGATGGTTTCTACTAAGTCGTCTCCATGGTGAGCTGTAAAAAGGTAGTTTGTTTTGTATTTTTTTAGTAGTTGTTCAAAGAATTGGTATCTAATTTTATGGGCTTCGTTATGAAAGTTTTTTTTTGTATGGTTTTTGATGGTCATGGATTCAAAGATTAAGTTGTATTTTTGACAGTAGTTTTTGACAAATGTTTCTTCTTCTTTTTGTCCAATTCTTCCTGTGTTATGGTTGACATGAGCAACTATGATGGTTTTGTATTGTTTTTGTAGCATAGATAGTAGGGCCATGGAATCGGGTCCTCCTGATACTGCAACTACAATTGGGGTTTCTTTTGATGGCATCATTACCAGTTAATTCCTTTCATTCCGTGTTGTTCTAAAAATTGGTTTGTTTTTGAGAATGGTTTGCTTCCAAAGAATCCACGATATGAAGATAATGGTGATGGATGCACACTTTCTATTATTTTATGTTGAGGATTTGTAATTAATACTTTTTTACTTCTGGCATAGCTTCCCCAAAGGATGAATACGACTGGTGTTTCTCTTTCGTTTAGTTTTTTTATGATGTTGTCTGTAAATGTTTCCCATCCTTTTTCTTTGTGTGAGAGGGGTGAGTTTCGAACGACTGTCATGATAGAATTTAGTAATAATACGCCTTGTTTTGCCCAGTCTGTTAAGTCACTTTGGGTTCTTTTGATTCCTAGGTCATTTTGTAATTCTTCAAAGATGTTTTTTAGTGATGGTGGCATTGGAATTCCTTCTCTTACGGAGAATGATAATCCATGTGCTTCGTTATCTCCATGGTATGGGTCTTGTCCTAGTATTACGACTTTTACTTCATCATAGTCTGTATATCTTAGGGCATTAAATATGTTTTTATATTCTGGAAAGACTGTTTTTGTTCTGTATTCGTTTTTTACAAATGTTCCTAGTTGTCTAAAGTAATCTTGTTTCATTTCTTGTTCTAAAATAATATCCCATTTTTTGTTAATCATAATTTCACATCCTTACTTCTTTTTATAAATTATTGGCAATTTCTATAAATATTTCGAGTGGTATTTGTTCGGCTCTTGTTGTTAAATCAAAGTTATGTTTTTTTAATATTGGTTCTATTTGGTCTAATGGATAGGCTTTTAAGTTATTTTTGATTGTTTTTCGTTTTTGTTTAAATGAGTCTTTGATAAGTTTAAATAACAGTTGTTCATTTTTTACTTGTTTTTGTGGTTTCTTTTTCATTTCTATCACAATACTGTCTACGTTTGGTTTGGGCAAAAATACGTTTTTACTAATATCCATTATTTTTTTGATGTCAAAGTAATAGTCTAGAAATACGGATAAGGAGTTATAGTCTTTTGTTCCTGGTTTGGCTTTGAATCTGTTTCCTACTTCTTTTTGAACCATGATTGCTATTTTTTGGACTGGCAGCCTGTCTTCTATAATCTTCATGATAATTGGAGTGGTTATATAATATGGAAGGTTGGCTACTACATATAGTTTTTTGTGATCTTTGATTTTTGTTTTTACATCTGAGGTTAAAAAGTCTTGGTAAATGATTTCTACGTTGGTTTTGTTTTGTAAGGTAGTATCTAGTATTGGTTTTAGTTGTTTGTCTATTTCATAAGCGATTACTTTGTTTGCTTTTTCACTGAGTTTGTAAGTTAAGGAGCCTGCTCCTGGTCCAATTTCTAGTACTAATGTATCTTGATCTATTTCTGCTTTTTTGATAATTCCGTCTATGATGTTTTCATCTATAATAAAATTTTGGCCAAAGTTCTTTTTTAAGTTAAATCCGTTTTTTTCTAGTAATGTTTTCATTTTATTTGGTGAGTACTCCATAGTTGCCTCCTTTGTGTTATTTCTATTATATCATCAATTTGGTTTATTGAATGATTATTTTTAGAAAGTTAGTATAAAATAGTTTTTAACTATTTTTGTAATTTTTATATTAAATGTTTATGATTTCAGTTATAATTTAAATGCAGATATAAAAAAGGAAGTGAGGTAGTAAATTAAAAATTAATAGCCGAACTTTTTGAGACAACTAGAAACAATGTTACAATGCACTTAAATAATATTTTAGAATACGAATTAGATAGAAATTCAGTATGTAAGGATTTCTTGCATACTGCTCTTGATGAAAAGAATTATAAGACTAAATACTACAATTGATGCTATTATTTCGGTTGTTTTTAAAATATTAATTATATTTATAAAAGGAGAAAAGTAAGATGAATAATAATATTGTGGGAAAAAATAATTTTATAATTTATGAATCAAATGATAGTGTTAAAGTTGAAGTTATCTTAGAAAATGGAAATATTTGGTTAACACAGGAACAAATAAGTAAGTTGTATAATAAAGCAAAATCAACAATCAATGAGCATATAAAAAATATTTATGCTGAACAGGAATAAAAAGAGATGAACACAATGAGGAAATTCCGAATTTTTTACAAAACCAACCAATTTTTATAATCTAGAAATGATAATTGCAATTGGATATCGAGTAAAATCAAATCAAGGAACATGTGGGCAAATACTATACTAAAAGAATATTTAGTGAAAGGATTCAACAGTTATGACTTTTAAAAATATGCAACAGCATTTTCAAGGTAAATAGTTTTAGCATTTTTTCAATGAAATTTTATGATATAAAGAAAAAGTGGATTACCACTTTTTTAAAATCCCCATCTTTGAACGCTAAAGTTTACATTTGTTCCACTTGTATTTCCAGATTGAATGTCTTGGTTTGAAGCGTAAGCGACATCAATCCAAACGATTCCATTTTGCCAAGCTTTATTCATTGCGGTTCCTCTATCTAAAACAACTCCATAATATGGTTCTATTTTTCCATTGTCTATTTTTATAATGGTTCCACATGGAAGTGATGATGCTGTTGATAAAATTCTAACGTTTCCGAATTCTTCATCATTATAATAAATTCCATCATTAATTAGGCTATGTGTTCCTCTGTTTTTGGTATGGCATGCTACTGCTCCTGTTTTGCTGCAACCTGCACAGTCGGGACTATAGCTTGTTACTTTTCCTGTGTATTCTCCTTTGGCTCCTGTTCCTTGTTCTATAATTTCTGCCACTGGTTGTTTTACAAGTTGTTTTTCATTGTTTATGGTAGTAATAATTCCTACTTCTCCTTCTTTGACTGTTTTTTGTATTGTAGAAGGTAATTTTGAGTTATAAATAATTTTTGATTCATATGGGATCACTTCGTTTAATGTACTATAACTTTTGTTTTCATTTAAGTTTGTTGCTTCTAGTTTTTCTTTTTCAATTACTGAGCCACTAAAAAAAGAAGTAAATCCAACTAATAAGCAACTGATCCATTTTCCTATGTTTCCTAGAATCGCTATATTCATTATGTCACCTCTACTTTAACTATTCCTATAGTATCATAAGGTTTTGTTAAAGTCAAATTGTTGTTCTGCGTTAATTGTTGTTGTTTTTAATACTTGTTCTACTGATATTTCTTTAATTTTGGCTATGGTTTGGGCGACTAAAAGAATATTTTTTGGTTCGTTTTTTTGTCCTCTAAATGGTTCTGGAGTTAGGTAAGGACTGTCTGTTTCTAATAAGATATGATCTAGTGGAAGCATTTTGACTACTTCTTTTAAGGTTTTACTATTTTTAAATGTTACGACTCCTCCGATTCCAAAGTAGATGTTTAATTTTAAAAATTTTTGAGCCATTTCTACGCTTCCGCTATAGCAATGCAGGATGATTTTTAAGTCTTTAAATTCTTTTAGGATTTGATATGTATCTTCTATTGCGTCTCTACTGTGTATAACGACTGGTAAGTGATATTTTCTAGCGAGTTCTAGTTGTTTTTTAAAGAATTGTTTTTGTAGTTCTTTTTCTTCTATTCCGTAGTGGTAGTCAAGTCCAATTTCTCCAATTCCTACTATTTTTTTGTTGTTTAGTTGTTCTTCTATCCATAATATTGATTTTTCATTACTGATAGAGACTTCACTGGGATGTATTCCAATAACTCCATATACGTTGGGATATTGGTTTATGAGTTTTACTACTTCTTTGTTGGTTTCATCGTTTACTCCGCTTGTGATCATTTTATTTCCTTCCATGTTTTTGATAATAGTTTCTATGTTTTCGTAGTCTTCTAGGTGGCAATGTGTGTCAATCATCATAAGATCCCTCTTTCTATATTTTATTACCTTTTTTGTTATTATATAATTTTGGTTTTTTTATTGAGTGATGTTGTTTTAAAGGTTTACATGTATTATAATTCATATTTTGGTGAAATGCAATTGCATTTTTTGTAGTTAAATGTGGTACAATAGAACTAAGGTGAAAATATATGAAAGTAACGATTTTAGGTACTGGGGCTTATGGGCTAGCTTTATCGAGTGTTTTACACGAAAATCATCATTCTATTGTTATGTGGTCTAAGTTATCCGATGAAATAGCAGAGTTTAAAAAAAGAAGGTTCAATTTGAAGTTATATCAGTATTTGATTCCAGCTGATATTGTTTTTACGGATGATATGAAGGAAGCTGTTTTAGATTCTTCTTTGGTTGTGATAGCGGTTCCAATTGCTTTTTTGGAGGATACGGTTAAGGAGTTACAGTCTGTTTATTGTGGTCAATCGTTATGTATTGCAACTAAAGGAATGAGTGATGGTCTTTTTGCAGATGAGATTGTTTCAAAGTATATTGAAACAGATCATTTGGGTATCATTTCTGGTCCTTCTTTTGCGGCTGATATTGTAAAAATGTTTCCGATTGGTTTATCGGTTGGAAGTAAGAATCTAGAGACTGCTCGTTTGATTCAAGAAGTTTTTGAAAATGATCATTTTCAGTTACGTGTAACGGATGATATTCGTGGGGTTGCGTTTTGTGGTTCTATTAAAAATGTGTTTGCGATGGGAGCTGGTATGTTAAAGGCTATGAATTTTCCTAAGTCTAGTATTTCTCTATACATTACAAAGTGTTTGGATAGTATTCGGGAATGTATTCAGAATGAAGATACAGTTTTGTCTTTTGCTGGTGTTGGGGATTTGCTGTTAACTTGTACGAGTTCTAAGTCTAGAAATTTTGCGTTTGGTTATTTGATTGGTGATGGTGCTGATGAGAGGGATTTGAAAATTTATAAATGTGAGCATACGATTGAAGGTCTTTCTTCTTTGGATTCTATTCATAGTCGTTACCGTATTCCGCTTGTAGATTTGATTTATGATATTGTGAATAAAAAAAAGAATTGTGAAGATTTAGAAAAGTTTTTGGTTTCTAAATAACACAATTTTTTTGATGTTTTATTATTTCGGCTTAAAATCGGCTTATTTCAAATTTTCAAAGTTTTGTACTAGATTGTTGTGGATGAATAATGATAATTTTTCTAATATTTATCATTTTTTTTAATGCTTAATCAATCATCAGAATGTGGACAACTCAATTTAACAGACAGTGTCTGTTGTTTTCGATTTTTTAAATAAAGCCTACACATATATTGAAGATTCGATACTGAAAATCTTGATCCTAAAATTTTTTCGTAATTCTTTTGATAAGTCTTTTAAAATTTGTTTTCCATTTTTACTTTACCGTTCTGTTCATTTTCAACAATAATTCTCCCAACATTCCAATATGCATATAACATAATATTATTTATTTCGTAAGCTACTTTTTTCTTCTACTTAAAATAACCTTTTTAATTTTTTGAATCATTTCAGCATTATTTTTCCTAACATATTTCTTCCTTTTTAAATTTTCCAGACAAGTCTGGAAAATTTATTTATAGATATTTCAATCATCGTCAAGATCATGAAAAAAATAAGATTGCTCTTATTTTCTTACAAATGGTATTAGTGCCATAAAACGTGCTTTTTTAATTTCATTAGCAATGTGTCTTTGATGTTTTGCACATGCTCCAGTAATTCTTCTAGGTAAAATTTTTCCTTCTCCATTACTGATATATTTTTTTATGATGTCGATGTCTTTATAATCAACATCTTTTTTTGCGCACATTTGGCAAACTTTTTTCTTTTTTCTATAAAAATCAGCCATTTTATTTCCTCCTTTTAGTCTAAGAAGTTATCATCGATAGAAACACTGTCTCCAAAGTCTGCAAATGGATCATTGTCTACATTGATGTCATTTGTTGGTTCTGGTGTATTTTGATAATCATAAGGTGTTACTGTGTCATTATTCGCACTTGCTCTGTTTTGACTTTGAGATCTTGTTTCTAGGAATTGTACCATATCTGCTACTACTTCTGTTGTGTAACGTTTGTTTCCATCTTGTCCGTCATAACTTCCTGTTTGTATTCTTCCGTCTACTGAAACTAAACTTCCTTTGTCTAAAAAGTTACAAACATTTTCTGCTTGTTTTCTCCAAGCTACTATGTTGATAAAGTCTGTGTCTCTTTGTCCTTGCGCGTTATTGTAAGTACGATTTACGGCAAGTGAGAAACGGGTATATGGTAAGTTTGATCCAGTATATCTTAGTTCTGGTTTTGTTGTTAGTCTTCCAATTAATAAAACACGATTCATGCATTTTCCTCCTAATCTTCTATTTTTGTAATTAAGTGACGAAGGATTGCGTTGTTGATAAGTGCTAATCGATCAAATTCTCTAATCGCTTTATCATCATTTGCTTCTACTTCAAATACAAAATAGTAACCATTTTTACATTTTTTGATTTCGTAAGCTAGTTCACGTTGACCCATTTCTTTTTTGTCTGTTACTTTTGCTCCGTTTGTTGTTAAGATTCCTTCAAAGTTTTCTACTACTTTTTTGATTTCGTCTTCTCCTAGGGTTGATCGAACGATGAACATAATTTCATAGTTTGTCATTTTTACACCTCCTTATGGTCTTTTGGCTTTAAAAAAAAGCAAGGAGTAATTTCATACTCGTTTTTGATTATAACAAAATATAGGGTTTTTGTAAACCCTATTTCATTGTATTCTAAAAAGTTTTATTCGATTCCATCTATACAGTTTTGATAGATCCATTGTTTGATATTTTCTATGTTTCCTGTTTCATAATAATTAATGAGTTGTGTGAAATAGTTTCCTATTTTTTCGACTGGTACTGATATAATTCCTTGTCCATGTTTGATCATTTCTTTGTTGGCTATTAAGTTTGCTATTCTTTTGTTTCCGTCTAAAAACATTTGACTTCTTTGAATCCAGCAAAAGATACTGATGATTCTATCTAGTTCGTTTGGAATGTTTTTTAGCTCTTTTAGTTCTTTTTCGTAGTCACATTTACTTGGAAGTTTTGGTCTCCATGTGGTTCCTGTGATTCCTACTCCTTTGTTTCTGAATTCTCCAAGTGGGGTTATGTTTTGTCCTTTGCATATTTGAAAGTGTACTTTTTTTATATAGTCGATGGTTAGTTCTTCTTCTATGGTATTCAGTACAAATTTCCAACCGTCTTTTAGTCCTTTTAGTTTGTTATTGTCTGTTTTTTGGTTTTTAATAAAAGAATATATTTCTGTTGTATTGATTCCTTCTAGTTTAGCGCTTCTATATATGGTTTCTGTTATTTTTTTGGAAGTGATTTTATACATTGAATCTGAAGTAACAGATGTCTCCGTCTTGCATGATATATTCTTTTCCTTCGAGTCTCATTTTTCCGGCTTCTTTTACTGCTTTTTCGTTTCCGTATTGTTTTAGGTCTTCGTAGCTCATGATTTCTGCTTTAATGAATCCTCTTTCAAAGTCTGTGTGGATAATTCCTGCGCATTCTGGTGCTTTCATTCCTTTTTTGAAGGTCCATGCTTTGCATTCATCGCTTCCTGCTGTGAAGTATGTAGCAAGTCCTAGTAACTCATAAGTGGCTTTGATGAGTTGATCTAGTCCACTTTCTTCGATTCCAAGTTCGTTTAAAAATTCTTGTTTGTCTGTTTCTTCTAGTTCACTTAGTTCGGATTCTATTTTTGCACATACTGTGATTACTTGTGTGTTTTTAGCGTATTCTTTTACTTGTTCTACATATTTGTTGGTTTTTCCAATTTCGTTTTCGTTAATGTTTGCCATATAGATGATTGGTTTATTGGTAAGTAAGTGAAATGGTTTTAAGATGTTTTGTTCTTCTTCTGTGAGTTCTAAAGTTCTAACTGGTTCGTTTTTTTCTAGGTGTTCTTTGATTTTGTTTAATAAGTTATATTCTTGTATGGTTTCTTTGTCTTTAGACATTCCTGCTTTTTTTCCGATTTTTGAGATTCTATTTTCTATGATTTCTAAGTCTGCTAACATTAGTTCTACGTTGATGATTTCAATATCTCTGATTGGGTCTACATCATTTTCTACGTGTATTATGTTGGTGTCTTCAAAGCATCTTACAACTTCTACAATGGCATCGACTTCTCTAATGTGAGATAGGAATTGGTTTCCGAGTCCTTCTCCTTTTGCTGCTCCTTTGACAAGTCCTGCGATATCAGTAAATTCAAATGTAGTTGGTATTGTTCTTTCTGGTGTATATAGTTCTTCTAAGTATTGTAGTCTTTCATCTGGTACGGTTACGACTCCTACGTTTGGTTCTATGGTTGCGAATGGGTAATTAGCCGCTAGAATGTTTTTTTTGGTAATTGCGTTAAATAGGGTTGATTTTCCTACGTTTGGTAATCCTACGATTCCTGCTGTTAAACTCATGTTATCGCCTCTTTTCTGCTTTATTATAACATGTTGGTTGGGGGGAGTGCAAGGAGGATGGGTTAATAAAATATATATTTATTACATTTTTGATAATATCGTAATTGTAATATCAAAATAAACTTGTAACTGTATGGTTACTAGATAAATCGCCGAAAACGGCTCCCTTCATCGTGAACCGTTTTCTTTATCTGTGCTCTTTTCTTTTTTCTTTTTCTATTTTTTTCTTTCTTTTTCTTTTTTTCTCCGTTCGGAGAAGCTGAGGCACGTTGCTTCGCAACGATCAACCGAGCACTACCACCCGGAACGAGAAATTGTAGTTCGCAGAACCAAAGCTGGTGTTTGAAGCAAACACTCCTGCACGCGTCGTATCGTTATAGATCCCGCCACGGAGAAACCACGGGCCACTCGAATCGACGAAGTCGGCGGCATCGGAATACCATCCGCTCGTCTCACTTAGTGCATGTCCGTAACATATTCCTGAGTTACATGCTGTTGTTGCTGAGGTAGTTGTATAATTATCATAATATTTGCTTGCTGGTAAACTTCCAAATCCTGATGATCCTATTGCCTGACTATATACTCCCATTACGTATTCATATGCTCCTCCACTCATGTCATATACTCCGTATATTGTTCCACTTGTACTCGCTCCTATTCCTCCTGTACTCTTTTCGTATGTATATGCGCAACCATAGCTTCCTGACGCTCCTGGCGCTCCACTACTACATCCTGTTATATAGCTATCTGATTTATTCTGATATACTTCCTTATTTGCTCCACTATAACTACTATTTCCATATTTTCCGTATTTACTTTGACTTAAATACGCTACTGCTCCCCATTCACTATTCTTCATCATATGCGCATCTGCTGACGTACTTATTCCATATGTGTTTCCTGAGGCGCTGAACTTCTGCGCTGTTGTGAACTGTGTACTTACATTTTGACTTCTTAATGAACTTAAGTTTGGTTTTATTGTTGGGGTACCTGCACTTCCTGTTGTCTCGAATTTTCCTACCCAG
Source organism: uncultured Mycoplasmatota bacterium (assembly GCA_947365915.1). Taxonomy (GTDB): domain Bacteria; phylum Bacillota_I; class Bacilli_A; order RF39; family UBA660; genus MGBC102946. The sequence goes on along the minus strand of CANAXT010000007.1, from coordinate 11,894 downwards.
AACCCTGCTAGTTGTGTTGACCCAAATGTAAACGCTGGATGAATTTTATAATTACTACTTGGACTTGTTTTACTTGTTGCTATGAAATTTATATTTATCTGACCTGGTTGTGCTTGAGACCCTCCTGCATAACTACTTCCTAAATTTGTATACTGATATTCATATCTTGGTATCCATACAAAGTATGCATTTATTGCACTCTCTGGTATTTCTTCTCCAACATTTTTGTTTCTATATTCTTCTGTTACTGAGGCTGCATTTGCCCACATCTGTTGATTATAATCATACCATTGATTTGCTCCTGCACCATTTTTTTCATCGGCTTTTATCCATGTTGTTCCATTCCATTTTATTGGTACTAATCCATTTAAGTTTGGTTTTTCTGCTCCTGAATTATCTGAATTCGTTACTTCTGGTTCTTCTGGATCTACTGATACATCTGGTTTATTTGTTACCTCACATTTTCCTGATTCATATTTTTTTAATGTTATTTTACTTTCTGATTTTCCCTTTACTGCACACCATTCATTGTTGTGTATTGCTACTTCTATTTCTCCTTCTTTGGTTAATACTATGGTTCCTCCTTTTGGAGCTGATCCACTGTATTTTAAGTTGTTTGTTTTCCCTTCTCCAAACTCAAATACTTGATCTTTGGCATCTCCATCTAATATACTTTCTGTATATAATAATTTTGCACTTTCTATTAGTCCATAGGCACTATCTTGAAAGGCACTTTTTTTGGATTTTTCTACGATGTTTAATATAATTGGGGTTGCGATTAAAGCGATTACCGCAAGTATTACTATGACTGCTAATAGCTCTATTAATGTGAAACCTCTTTTTTCTTTCATTTTTATCATTCCTTTACTATCTTTATAGTATACCTTTTTTTAGTCTAATTTTGTCGTTTTGTAACTATTCGGTTATGAGAAAAAAATTTATATAACAAAATAGTTTCAAAAGAGTAAAAAAAAGAAATATGCTTCTATAATGAAAAATAAAGGAAGTGATAATCTTATGGCAAATCCAATATATGAATTATATGAAAAAGAAGTTGCGAAAAATGAAAGATTATCAAAAAAATATGAAAAGGTGAAAATAGAATTAGATTCAATAAAAGCAGAAAATAAAAGATTACAAAAAAAGGTAGATGAAATAGATGCATATATTGAGCGTTCAATAGCCAAAGCAGTAAACAAAGTTACTGAACATTTTGAAGAAAAAATCAAAATGTTAGAAGAACAAATACAAGTGAAAGACTCAGAAATTGATAGATTAAGAAATCATATGAATAAAAATAGTACTAATTCTAGTAAGCCTCCTAGTACAGATATTGTCTCTGTTAAAACAGAAAAATCAAGTGCCAATCAATATAATTATAGAACCAGAACTTACAAAAAATCTGGAGGTCAATTTGGGCACAAAGGACATTGCTTAAGAAAAAGAAAAATAGAAAATATGATGAAAAAAGGATTATTTGAAATCAAAGAATTTTGCCATCAAGTAAAAGGAGCAGTATCGAAAGAAGATATTATCAAATATAAAGTAGGATTAAAGGTAATAACAATTTTAGAAAGACATAAATTTATTCATAAACCAGAATATACAGAAAGTATACCAAAAGAATTTTATCCAGAAGTAAGTTATGACAATAGTATAAAATCATTAGTGGTAGAATTAGGTCAACAACATGCAATGTTGTATAATAGAATTGTATCTTTTATTAGTGCCTTATCAAATAATAAAATAAATATATCAGAAGGAACAATCAAAAATTTTTATCAAGAATTTTATAATAAATCAAAAGAAACAACAAAAAATATAGAAAATAATATATTGAATGAAAACATAATGCATACAGATGAAACAACAGCAAAAATGAATGGGAAACTATGTTATTTTAGAGGATATAGTAACAAAAAAAATGTATTGTATAAAGCTCATGAAAAAAAAGGAGATAAACCAATAGAAGAAGATAACATATTACCAAGATATTTGGGTTGTATCATAGCAGACCATGATACAGGAATATACAAATATGGGAAAAGCCATCAAGAATGCATTGTACACATAGGAAGATACTTAGAAGAAATCAATCAAAATGTGAAAGAAACTAATTGGCAAAGAGAAATGTCATCGTTTTTCTTTCGAGTAAATCAGACCAGAAAAATAGCCATACAATATAAGAAAAAAAGTTTTGATGAATATGAAATTGAAAGATACGAAAAGGAATATGATGAGATATTAGAAAGAGCAAAGATAGAAGATAGAGAAATAGAATCAGTGGTATATAAACAAAAGGCAGAGAAATTAAGAAGAAGGTTATTAAAATGCAAAGAAAGTCAGTTGCTTTATATAAAAGATTACAATATTCCATTTGATAATAATTTAGTGGAAAGAGATTTAAGAATGATCAAAAATAAAACAAAAGTATCAGGAGGATTTAGAACAAAAGAAGGAGCAAAGGAGTTTGCATCATCAATGAGTATCATCAAAACAAGTATAAAAAGAAAAATAAATCCGTTAGGATCTATTCATAATATTTTTGATAATAAAGAATTGTTTGGATATCAAGGTTAATCGTTTAACCTCTTTTTGGCTTGATTAGCTGAGTAGTAACCTACATTATACTAGATAAAATAAAATTTGTCAAAAAAAAACTGAAAATCAGTTTTAAAGGGTTGAATAGCCTCCAATTCCAAGTGGAAGTCCTGCTAAGAACCAACAAGTAAGTATTAAAATCCAAAGTCCTGTAATCATTAATATGATTGGCATCATTCTTTTCATCGTTCCAAATATGGTTACTTCTTCACTTGCTTGATTGTCTTTTTGTAAGAATGCAATCATAACAATAAAGTAAATGAATAATGGGGTAATACTTTTTCCAATTCCATCTGAAACTGTAAATACAAATTGAGTAAAGTCTGGTGTAATATTGGCTCTCATAAAAAGAGGAATGATCATTGGTGAAACTAAACTCCATTTGGTGATGGTAGATGGGATTAAAATACTCATAATCATAATCGCTATCATTAGACTTACAATAAGTGCGACTCCTGAAAATTGAAGAGAACTTATAAATTCTACAAGGTTTACAGCAACTACTTCTCCTAAGTTGGTCCATTCTAAGATTCCTGACATGATTGATGTAAAGAACATAAGAACAAATACATATCCAATGTTATCAAAGCTTTTTGATAAGTCTAAACTGTATTCATGTGTGTTTCTAATGTTTCCTGAAAAGTAACCATATACGCCTCCACAAATCATAAATATAATTACAAAGATAAACATAATTCCATCTCTAAATGGTGCGGTTTCACTAAATAGTTGTGCGATATAGGTTTCTTGTTTCATATCTAGTAAAATTCCTGAGTTTGGTAATCCTGGTATAATCATGTAAATTGTAATTCCTAGAATGATTAAAAATGTAATATTACTTATAATTAAAGCTTTTTTTGATATTACTAAGTCATCATCTTCTAGTGTTCTTTTTTTGAATTTTGGTTCTAAAAATTTATGAATTAGTAGGGTTCCTACAAATGCTAGAATGATGGTACTTGCTAGCATTATGTATATGTTTGATAATAAACCAAATTGATAATTTTTATCTACATCTATGGTTGCTGCTTCTTGTGTTAATTGTCCTAATTGGTAAGTATTAAAGTTATAAAAAACGCCAGTTCCATATCCTAGGGTAATTCCTAAAAATATGGTTAATACTCCTAATACTTGGTTTTTTCCTAAATGTTTATACATTACACTTACTAGTGGAATTAACATAATGTAACTATATTCTCCAATGATGGAAGAAATGATTCCTAATAGAAAAATTAAAAATGTAGTTGTTTTCGAATTTAGTCTTTTAAATGGTGTGAAAATGGCTTTGAAAAGACCACTGGCTTCTCCAATGCTAATAGCGATAAAAGACATAATAATGAGTACTAGGGGTTCAAATGCACGAAAGTTTAGTACTACATTACTAAAAATATATTTCATTCCGTCTATTGTGAATATGTTTCTCACTGTGACGAAAGAAGATTCTAGGGAGCCATTTACAATTGCTGTTTTTTGACCACCTACTCCTAACATGGAACAAATAGAACTAATAATCATTAATATGAATGTTAAAAGAATTATTGTGATTACTGGTCCTAACATAATCTTCTTTTTGTTTTTTTTCTTTTTCATAACTCCTCCTACTCAATTATTTTTTTTAATTTTTTATTAAATTCAATTCTTGGTAGCATAATAATTCTACCACATCCTCTACATTTTATTTTGATATCTGCTCCAATTCTTGTAATTTCCCATTCGTTTGTTCCACATGGATGTCCTTTCTTCATGGTGACTATGCTTCCTAATTTATACTCCTTCATTGTGTACCACCACCTGTGGATATGGAATCGAAATATGGTTTCTATCAAGCGCTGTTTTGACTGCTTTTCTTAAAAGTCTTTCTACTCCAACATGTTCCATAGATTTACAAGGGGCTACAATTCTGTAAACAATGGCGCTATCTGCTAGTTCTTGGATTCCCAATAATTCAATTTTTCCTTTTAAAAATGGAATTTTATCTTGTTGATCAATACATAGTGCATATAATACTCTTTCTACTTTTTGTAAGTCTGATTCATAGGCAACGGATACATCAACGATCGCTAAGGAATTTTGCATATTGAAGTTTGTTATTTCTGTTAGGGTACGATTTGATACAATTTTTGTTTCTCCTGTATAGGCTTTGATTTTTGTTGTTTTTAGTCCTAGAAATGTTACTTCTCCTTTGAAGTCTCCTACTTGAATCCAATCGCCTACTCTGTATTGGTCTTCAAATAGAATGGTAAGTCCTGCTATGATGTCTTTTAATAAGTCTTGCATTGCAAGTCCTAGTACTGCTCCAATGACTCCGATCGATGTTAATATGGCACTTGTATTAATATTATAAACTTTTAAAATCAAAATGATATCTATACATAATATAATATATTTTATTACACTTTTTAGTACTGTTAAAAGGGTTTTTCTTTTTTTTTGATCCATTCTTTTTACTGGTTTTTTATAAAGATATTTGATTATTCTTCCAAGTATCATATAAATAATAATACTAAATGTAATAATCAGAATTGGATCGATTACTTCTTTTACTAATACGACTTCTTTAAAAGTATCCATATATTACTCCTTTACGTTTAAGATTTCTAAGATTCGATTTAAGTCTGCAACATTACTAAATTGAATTTCGATTTTCTTTTCTTTGATTTTTACTTTGGTATCTAGTTTTTCTCTTAATAAGTCTTCCACGTATTGATATTCGTTTGATTCTTTATGTCGTGTGATTTTGTTTTTTCGTTCAATTCCTTGTTTGGTTTTTTCTTCGATATCTCTTACTGGTAGTTTGTCTTCGATGATTTGACGAGATAATTCTATAATTTTTTCTTCTGATTCTAGTTTGCTTAATACTCTAGCATGTCCCATGCTGATGGATCCGTTTGCTACTTCTTTTTGAACTTCTTTTGGAAGTCTTAAGATTCCAAGTAGGTTTGTGATATGACTTCTACTTTTTCCTACTCTTTTTGATAGTTCGTCTTGAGTTAAGTTTAAGTTGTCAATCATGGCTTTATAGGCTTCTGCTTCTTCTATGGCGTTTAAGTTTTCTCTTTGAAGATTTTCAAGTAGAGCGATTTCCATCATTTGTTCATCTGTAAATTTACGAATAATAGCTGGTATAGTTTCTAATCCTGCTAGTTTACTGGCACGATATCTTCTTTCCCCTGCTACGATTTCATATCCTTTGATGCTTTTTTTTACGATGATTGGTTGAAATACGCCATGTTCTTTTATTGAAGTTGCTAGTTCTTTTAAGCTATCATCTTTAAAGTTTTTTCTTGGTTGGTATGGATTTGGTCGTAAGTCTGATATTTTAATTTCCACGATTTCTTCGTTTGGTGTTGTTTCATATATTTGTTTTTCGATACTTTCAATGTCTAAGTTATCGCTGTTGAAGAGTTGTTCTAATCCTCTTCCAAGTGCTCTTCTATTTTCCATTTCGTTCTAATACCTCCTTTGCCAAGTTCAAATAGGCTTCTGTTCCTCTACTATTTGGGTCATAGGCTATAATTGGTTTCCCATGGCTTGGTGCTTCTGATAGTCTTACTAGTCTAGGAATAATTGTGTCGTAAACTCTTTCTTTAAAGTAGCTTTTGATATCTTCTACTACTTCTAATCCTAGGTTTGTTCTATTATCTAACATGGTTAATAATACGCCTTCGATATCTAATGTTGGGTTTAGGTTTTTTTGCGCTAGCATGATGGTATTTAATAGTTGCATGATTCCTTCTAGGGCGAAAAATTCACATTGTACTGGGATAATGACTGAATCAGCTGCTGTCAGGGCATTGGTTGTCAATATTCCAAGGGATGGTGGACAGTCAATTATAATATAATCAAACATTGTTTTTGCTTGGTCTAGGTGTTTTTTTAGTTGTCCTCCTTTTTGAAATTCAGGATCTAGTCTGCTTTTTTCTAATAATTCAATATCTGCTCCTGCAAGTACAATGTTTGATGGTATGATATAGAGGTTTTTAAATTTTGTTTTAATGATTACTTCATTAATTTCTGCATTGTCAATCATTAAATCATACACATTTTTTTGAACTTCTCCTTTATCTATTCCTACTCCTGTTGTTGCGTTTCCTTGTGGATCTAAATCGATTAATAATACCTTTTCTCTTAAAACACCTAATGAGGCGGCTAAGTTAATACTAGAGGTTGTTTTTCCTACTCCTCCTTTTTGATTGACTAAAGCTATTATTTTTCCCATTTACATCACCATTTTCTAAATACGTTCATAATATATTCTATCATAAATATGTGTGGATAGCTATCATATTTATCAAAAAAACTTGAATTCCTGATTGAGTTCAAAAAAAAACTATACTTTCGTATAATTTTAACATTTTATTTTTATGTAGAGATAACGTATCATATATACAAATAAGCATATTAGATATATTACATCCATCCAATTATAGTCTACTACGATACTACCAAAGATGAGTAATGAAACAGTGATGAATCCAAGTACAACCCACTTCATATCTTTATTCTTAGTAGTCATAATTTCTCCCTCTATAATTAAAATTTTCTCAACAACACTACTACTATAGCACGTTTTTTTATGTTGGAGCAACTAAAACTATATGTTTTTTGTTCGACAATTTACAACTATTTACACATTTCTTTTAGTTTGGTTTCTTTGTCAATTCTGACAAATAATGGGGTTGGATCGTTTAATATGATTCCAACGTCTAATCCGTTAAAGTCTTTGATTGATTCTATAAATCGATTTTCTGTGTTCAATTGTTTGAATATGGCATCTGCTGTATCTGGTAAAAAAGGCTCAAGTAATATTGCTCCAATTCTGATGGATTCTAATAAGTTATAAAGGACGGTAGCTAGTCTTTCGTTTTTTCCTTCTTTGGCTAATATCCATGGAAGTGTTTCATCAATATATTTGTTACTTCTTTTAAATATTTCAAATATTTCGTCTATGGCATCTGCGATACGATATTCTTTCATTTTTTCTTCTATTTTGGCTGGGGCACTTACGACAATATTGATTAGTTCTTCATCAATTGGTTCTTTCTTTGTTGGTTCTTTTATTTCTCCTTCAAAGTATTTTTTAGACATTGAGATTGTTCTATTGACTAAGTTTCCTAAGATGTTGGCTAAATCAGAATTTACTCTTTCAATTAGTAATTCATAGGTAAATGTTCCATCGTTAGCAAACGGAATTTCATGTAATAGGTAATAACGAATGGCATCTACTCCAAAGGCACTTACTAGGTCGTCTGCATAAATAATATTGCCTTTTGATTTGCTCATTTTGTCGTTTCCCATTAATAACCATGGATGTCCAAATATTTTTTTTGGAAGTGGTAAATCAAGAGCCATTAACATAATTGGCCAATAAATGGTATGAAATCGTAATATGTCTTTTCCGATTAAGTGAAGATCTGCTGGCCAATATTTTTTGAATTCTTCGGTTGCATTACCTTCTACGTTGTATCCTAAGAAGGTAATATAGTTACTTAATGCGTCTATCCATACGTAGACGATATGTCCTGGATCAAATTCTACTGGAATTCCCCAATCAAATGAAGTTCTTGATACGCATAAGTCTTGTAATCCTGGTTTGATAAAGTTATTCATGATTTCGTTTTTACGACTGATTGGTTCTATAAAGTCTGGATGAGTTTCTATGTATTCTTCTAGTTTTTTGCTGTAGTTACTTAGTTTTAGGAAGTAAGCTTCTTCTTTCATTTTATGTACTTCACGACCACAGTCTGGACATTTTGAGTCAATTACTTGAGTTTCTGTAAAAAAGGATTCACATGGTGTGCAGTAAAGGCCTTCATATTCTCCTTTGTAGATGTCTCCTTGATCATACAATTTTTTGAATATTTTGGCTACTTGATTTTTATGAGATGGTGAGGTTGTTCTCACAAATTTGTCATAACTAGTATTCATTACATCCCAAATTCGACGGACTTCTAGAGCGACTTCGTCTACAAATTCTTGTGGTTTTTTTCCTTTTTCTTTGGCTTTTTGTTCTATTTTTTCTCCATGTTCATCTGTTCCTGTTTGAAAGTATACATCGTATCCCATTAGTCTTTTATAACGGGCTATGGCATCTGCTAATACAATTTCATATGTGTTTCCAATGTGTGGTTTTCCTGAGGTGTATGTAATGGCTGTTGTAATATAAAATTTTTCTTTCATTTGGTTTCCTCCTTATTTGTACTTCCTAATCCACCAGTTCTTATTGTCTTTATTTCTTCTTCATTATCGATTGTTAAAAATTTTGAAAATATTCCTTGTGCAATTCGGTCTCCTATTTTAACATTATAGTCTTCGGTTCCATGATTTTGAAGACAAATCATGGCATGTCCTTCATTTGTTTTATTGTTATAAAAGTCTTTTTCAAAGATTCCAATTTGGTTGGTCATTCGAACGTTATGTTTAAATCCCATACTACTCCTTATTACCAGCATGAGGAATTCGTCTTCATTCATCGTAAATTTGACACCAGTTGGGACTGTTTTTATTTCTCCTGTGTGTAAAGTAAATGCGATTGGGCTTTCAAAATCATATGCCGCGCTATATTTTGTTTGACGTTTTGGTAGTTTGTGGTTGTCGTAAATTTGTTTGTCATTTCCAATATCTTTTTGCCATTGTTCCCAACTTATTTTTTCAAAATATCTTGCCATTTTATTCCTCCATCCTTAATGATTAAAAAAACACGCCTAAATTGAAAGGACGTGTTGTAACGTGGTACCACCTTTTTTCGCAAAAATCGGTATTTTGTGCATTTTCTACACATATCTTTTTTGCCTTGATTTCTTAACGCGAATCACGTTTTATTCTCATTATTCGAATAAACAACTCCAGAGCCATTTCTACTAGTCCTTATTGCTTGTTTTCACCTACCACAAGTTCTCTAAAATAATTTTCTAGTTTTCTCTCTTTCAAAGTTTTTAAACGACGTCATTATAACACAACTATTCTTATTGTTCAAGATGTTTCGCTAAAAAATTCGCGATTATTTTTACAATTTGTTCTTCACTACCAGTTAATGATTCGTCTTTTGAAAATATGAGTATCATTCCTACGGCATCTCCATTGGCTACTATGGAAGAATAGGCAAAGCATCCTTCTTCTTCTTCTTCCGTTATTTTTAGTTTTTTAGGATATTTTTCTAGCATGCTATCTCTTCTACTGATATAGTTTTCTATGGTTTCACTAATTGGTTTTCCTAAATACTTTTTCTTTAATTCTCCTGTTGCTGCGATAATGTTATCTGTATCCATAATAAAAATGTTATTTTTTAATAAACTATATATGGAGTCTGTTAGGTTTTGAGCAAAGTCATTTAGGTTTTTCATGGCTGAATATTTTTTTAAAATTATATTTTCGTTTTCAATATAAATTTCTAGATTTTCTCCTTCTTTGATTCGAAGTGTTTTTCTTATTTCTTTTGGTATTACTATTCTACCTAGTTCATCAATCCTTCTAATTACACCTGTTGATTTCATAAATACCTCACTTTCTATCCATATTTTGTGAGAAAATAAAGAATTTATACGATACAATTTATAAAAAATATGATATAATGTTGTATACATTTTTTAGGAGGCGTTTATGGAAAAAGTATTTATTTTTGGTCATCGTAGACCTGATACTGATAGTGTGGCAGGAGCGATTGCACTTTCTTATTTAAAAAATCAACTAGGTATGGATACTGTTCCTGTTGTTTTAAGCGAAATTAATAATGAAACAAGGTTTGTTTTAAATTTTTTTGGTGTTAAAGAGCCAAAGTATTTAAATGATGTGAAGGCAAAGGTAAAAGATCTTAATTATTCTAAGGGATATTTTATTGATGATAAGGCTTCTATTTATCATGGTTTTTTAGAAATGGCTAAAGCGAATATTCATAAGATCCCAGTGGTAGATTGCAATCAAAAATTGGTTGGTATTCTTAGTATGGGTGATATTGCGAATGATCAGTTGTCTGATGATTTACACCAATTTAAGGCTTCTTATGATAATATTTTAGAGGTTTTAAAAGGAAAAGAAGTGAGTCGTTTTGATGATGAGATTGAGGGAGAAACATTAGTTGCTGCTTATAAAAGTACTACTTTTATTGAAAATGTTAAGTTAGATTCTTCTAAAATTTTAATTATGGGAGATCGTCATAGTATTATTGAATATGCAGTAAATCAAGGGGTTAAGTTAATTATTTTAACTGGTATTTCTGATATAAAGCCAGAGCATTTGGAGATTGCTAGAAAAAATAAGGTCAATATTATTAAAACGGATTATGATACATTTAAGGTAACTCGAATTTTAAGTTTGTGTAAGTATGCTTGTGATGTGTTATCGGTTCGGGATGTTCTTTGTATTCAAGATTCTGAGGATGTCACTGAGTTTGTTTCTATTGCAAATAAAACAAAATATAGTTATTATCCTGTTATGGATCATAAGAATCGTTGTCTTGGAATTGTTCGTCTTTCTGATGCGCATGATATTGCTAGACATAAGGTAATTCTTGTTGATCATAATACTTATGAACAAAGTGCGATTGGGTTAGATGAGGCTGAAATTATTGAAATTGTAGATCATCATAATATTGGGTCTGTCGGTACTGAAATGCCAATCAATTTTCGAAATATGCCTGTTGGTAGTTCAAATACGGTTATTTATCAAATGTATCAGGAAAATTTAATTCCTATTCCAAAGTCTATGGCTGGTTTGATGTTATCTGGTATTTTATCTGATACGATGATTTTAAAGTCTCCTACTACTACTGATCTAGATCATAAGGTTGTAAGTGAACTTAGTAAAATCGCTGAGCTTGATTTTAAAGAGTATGGGGAAAAAATGTTGAAAGCTGGTTTATCGATTGCTGGTAAAACGATTGAAGAGGTTCTTTATACAGATTTTAAAACTTATCCATTAGGGGAACATAAGATGTCTATTGCACAAATTATGGTAGCTGATGTAGATGAGATTTTAGATAAAAAATTGGAATATCAACAGTTATTAAATCAAGTTTCTCTTGATAATGATTATTTATTTACGATTTTAATTGTAACTGATGTAATTCGAAATGGTTCTCATATGTTATTTAGTGATGGGGCAAAAGATGTTATAAAGGGAGCATTTAATTTGTCTGAGGCTGAATTAGGAGTTTATATTCCTGATATTCTTTCTAGAAAAAAACAAGTGGTTCCTAAAGTAATTACGCAATGTGATAGTATATAAAAAAATAAGCCAAATAAGGAGGTTGCTGAAAAAGTATACAAAGATTACTGTAAAGAATATCAGTAGTCTTT
>CANAXT010000006.1 GCA_947365915.1 uncultured Mycoplasmatota bacterium | reverse complement strand
TTTCCATATTAATTTTTTTAAGAAAAACTATTGACTTTTAATAGTTAGCCTCTCTAAAATTTCAAAAAAACGAAATCACAAAATAAAGTGCACATTTTCTGAAATCTATCTTATAAACATAGTATAACTTTTTTTAATCGAACTTTGTCGTTTTGTAACCATATAGTGATAAAAAATTTTTACAAAAAAAAGAATGACATAATCATTCTAAGCAATTCCTACCTCATCATTCTTAAGTCGATCAACATCATTTTCTAAACAATCCTGACCATTTACCACTCGATTAATACAAGTATAAAGTAAACGCAAACGAACCTTATCCCTTGGCTCCATATCAATAAATCGAAGCTTCAAAGGCATCCCACAATCCAAATAAAAATTTAGTTCCGCACTTCGATCACCAAACGTAATGGATAACAATGAAATAGACGAATAAGGAATCGCATAAATTTGCTTATAACTCTCACGCGCATTCACATGATCAAACAATACCATTTTTTTGTCCGTAAAAACACCATGATCACGACTTGTTTTATAAGCTACCAAAAGATTCTCATCCTCTGGTACATAATGTTTAATATACCCAGGTAACTCCTCTCTTCGAAAAGCCCTTGAAAAATCAAAATGTTTTGTCACCTCTTTAAATTTTACATATGTCATACTACTTTCCCCCCACCACAATTATAACATGTAAAAAAAAAATAATCAATTACGTTATTTTTCCATTGTATATATCAAATAGATGTGCTAGAATAAAAAGAAAAAAAGGAGGAAGCAACATGAACACTTTAGAACAAACATTAGTAGACCACATACCAGAAGCCATTCATTACTTTGAAGAAATGGAGGCCTTCAACTTCTCTCTAGAACCAATCGATATGAATACTACCAAAGGAAAAAGAGCATTCGATAAATTACTACTACAACTACTAAAATCACAAATTGAACTTCCAAAACCAACAAGTTTTAAAGAATCTATCTTAGAAGAAAGCACAAAAACAGCAATTCACTTCCTTGAAAACTTTCTAGGTCCAATGAGTGCTGAAGCATTAAAAACCTTACCCATTATCAGAAGCACAACAATCCCTATGTTTGATGCAGCAACGGAATTTTCTTATGATCTAGCAAAAAAAACCATAACACCAAAAAAAATAAAAATCTACAAAAAAGATATTTCCTATAATGCATTAACACTCATTCATGAAAACACACACATTTTATTCAATAGAAAAGTAACACCAGGCTTTCATTACCACTACAACGAATTACTTCCCATATTAATGGAACTAATCGCCACCACACAATTAAAAGACCCCACACTACCAGAAAACTATATAAAAACAAGACTATACTTCTTACAACAACAACTAAAAGAATACAATCAAGGGATCCTACTTCAAAAACAATTAAAAACAGAATTTCCAGATATTAGGCTCGTTCTCGATTACACAATCAATAATAGTTATTCTTATGCAATTTCTGCTTTTTTCGCATTTCACCTATTCGAACAGTACAAAGAAAATCCCGAAGCCATAAAACAAGCTATCATAGCCTGCATCAATCACCAACAAACAATAGAAGAACTTTTAAAACAAAGACATGTCACATTAAAAAATCATGAAACCATAAAAGCAATCGAAAAAGTATTGAAAATGAATTAATCAATACTTTTTATAATATCTTAAAATTAGAATTCCACATAATAATTTATATACATAATTGATCAAATTATTCTTCACAACTTTATCAGTCAATTTTCAACTAAATCTTTTTAGAAAATTATCAGAATTATTTTTACAGTTTTATTAATTCTTTTGATTTCAACATAATAAAATTTTATTCTTTAAGTGATATGCTCCCACCACTTAGAAAAGAAGTGGGGGTTTCTTGCTCAAGGTTAGCAACCTAACCAGTATCAACAAGCTAACCCCGTGTGCCCCACGGTTATAATTTTTATGATATTTTATGAGTTATTTGTTTTTTCATAACTTATATTCTATATTTGTAGACTAGTGCACTTTATTACTACAACTTAATTGTATCACTATTAGGATAGTTATGTCAATAAAAAAACGAACTTTTTTTCGTTTTTTTAATCGGCTATCAATTCATCACTCCACTTATAAAAGATGGGTGACTTCTTGCTGATTTTGGTTAAAACATTTTTTCTTTCTTTTGCTATTTGTTTTAAACTCTTAGCAGGTGTAGGTAATTTTTCTGGCATGATACCTCCTTGATCCTCTATAAATTTTCTAATATCTTTTCCCATTTTATAATGCGTTTTATTAGCATTATTTTCACCTTAAATATTATTTCTTTTTAACTTTTGCTCTGTTTGAGATACTCTAAATAAATTTACAATCAATTCATCACTTCCCATATTATCTAAAATATCCTCTCTATACCTTAAACCTTTTCTTTTTGCTATATCATTTGCTGTTTCCCCGTTATATAAACCTTTATATCCAGCATTATGGAATTTATCAAAATTTTTAACTCCTGCATTTTTAGCTACCTAATTAAGTGAATGATTGCCTTTTTTAATCAAATTTCGTTGATATAGTCTTTTTTCTTCTTCAGTTAATAATGAATATTCTAATTCACTTAATTCTTGCTTTCGTGTTTGAATAGCAAAATATGTTTGTCCTAATGCAACAGCTTCCTTTCTTGAATCTGCATTTTGAACAATAAGATAACCAGCATAACGGGATAATTTATAATCTACAACTGTTCTTTTAGCTCCTTTAGCAATTTCTATCATTTCGTTAACCTCAACAAAATGATTATCTACATCATTATCACTATTTTTACAAGCCCCTTTAGCATTATTAAATACCTTTAAAAAGTTTCTCCATTCTGTATATTCAAGAACTCTCGAAATTTCTCTTGCATACCAAAATTCACATCCATTTTCATCTATATGCTTAATATCTTCAAATTTTTTTTTGATTATATTTACTTAATTCATTCATTTCTAATCATCTCCATTCTTATCATGGCGTTTGATTCTTAATATTTCAAAATCAAGCATCACCTGTTTTCCTCTTATCTCGCAAATAAATTCTTCTAAATTTGAATCTTCGTTTAATATAATTCATATAATTTCCCCTGACAAGAATATCATGCTAAACATTAGTTCACTACGCAACATCATTTTTCCTTTTCATGACTTTTATATTCATCAATCTTTAAAACTAACTCAACCCTCTTTCCGACTAATATTCAAAACTACACCCATACTACATAACGTAATCAACAAACTAGAACCACCATAAGACAAAAACGGTAAAGTAACTCCAGTAACAGGAATTAAACCAACAACCACACAAAGATTAAGTACTGCTTGAAAAGAAAGCTGAAAAACAATTCCAAATGCCAAATACTTACCAAACAAATCAGATGACTCATGAGCAACCTTAAACCCCTGAATAATAATACACAAGAATAACGATGCCACAATTAAAACCCCTAAAAATCCAAACTCTTCACTAATAATCGAAAAAATAAAATCCGTTTGAGGCTCTGGAAGATAAAAATGCTTTTGAATCGAATTTCCAAACCCTAAACCAAACAAACCTCCAGGACCAATCGCATATAAAGATTGAATAATTTGAAAACCACTTCCTAAAGGATCTTTCCAAGGATCTAAAAACGACAAAATACGTGCCAAACGATAAGGAGCAATCAACACCAATATCACAATACCAACAACCCCTAAAATTCCAATCTTAAAAAAAAACTTAAAATTCACTCCACCAACAAACAAAATTCCAATAATCGTCATCACAATAATCGTTCCAGTTCCAAAATCAGGTTGTAACATAATAAGACCGAAAATAGAAAGCGTAAGTCCTAAAATAGGGAGCACCCCCTTTTTGATACTCTTTAAATCCTTTCCATTTCGACACAAATACTTAGAAGTAAAAATAATCAAACCCAACTTCGTAAACTCACTTGGCTGTATTCCAAACGAACCAATTCCAAACCAACTCCGACTTCCATTTCGAACTGTCCCTAAACCCGGAATTAAAACCAAAATAAGCAACAAAATACAAACACCTAATATCTTATTCGCATTCTTCTCATAAACATGAAAATCAACTTTACTAATCAAAAACATCAAAACAACACCAATCACAAAAAATAAACCTTGATTTTTAACAAACTTAAAAGGATCTGAAAACTTATACTCCGCCCAAACATAAGAAGCCGAATAAATCATGATAAGACCAAAAATAGAAATCGCTAAAATACTAATACATAACACCCAATTAAAATGATTCTTCTGCATCATAACCACACTCCAAAAGCAAGCGCAACCATCGCTCCCAACAACCCAATAATCCAAAATAACTTCACAATATCCCGTTCATTCCAACCCAACTTTTCAAACGTATGATGAATAGGAGTCATCGGAAAAATACGCTTATGAGTCAACTTATAATATCCCCGTTGAATCAAACATGAAACCGTCTCTAACACAAATACAATTCCAATCACAACAAGTAAAAGTTCATGCCTCGTTAAAATAGCCAGAGCACCAAGTGTAGCACCCAACGATAAAGATCCCGTATCACCCATAAATACTTTCGCAGGACTCACATTAAAAATCAAAAATCCCAAAAGCGAACCAACCAAAACAAAACAAAATATAGCAAGAGCCTCATACCCATCTAACCAACCTGTATTCCAAGATATCAAGCCAAATGCTAGAAAGGCAATCACAGATAATCCTCCAGCAAGACCATCCAAACCATCGGTTAAATTAACAGCATTACTACTTGCCACCAACACAAACAAAATAAAGATTCCATAAAACCAACCAATATGAACTTTCAAATGAAAAGTATGAATCCACAAAAGCGGCTCATTCCCACTTTTCATAAACAAATAGAAAAAGAACACTGCAATGATTAATTGCAACAACATCTTCATCTTTTCCGATAACCCTTTATTATTACGTTTTACCACAATCAAATAATCATCAATAAAACCAATCAACGCATACCCAATAAAAGTAAACAAAACAATCAATAAACTATATGAAAAATCAATTTTATCAAAAAAATAAAGCAACAAAATGGTTAAAACACTTGGAATAAGAAAAATCAGTCCCCCTATCGTAGGCGTTCCACTTTTACTGCTATGAGCACTCCTTAAATAAACACTCAGTGACTGACCTGCTTTTAACCGCCTTAGAATAGGAATGAGTATAACTCCAAAACAAACAGAAAGTAAAAATCCAATCATCATAGAAAAAATAGATTTTGTTAAAATAAGCATATAATCCTCCTATTCTATTAACATCAAACGAACCGTTTCACCTTCATAAATCTTCTCTCCAGCTTTCGGGGATTGATAAGAAACAATCTCACCACTTCCTGAAAACTCCACTTTAAAATCTTTTAAATCTTCCATCGCCTCTTGAACCGTTTTCCCACTCACATTTGGAACTTTCACATATTTTTTTTCACCATATTTATATTCCTTTTCACTCGCCCCTTTTCGCTTAGGAATATCAAGCGCATCTATTGCATCACGAAGTACATTTCTAGCAATTGGAGCAGCAATTGTTCCACCATATTGAGTAATACCCTTCGCATTATCAATTGCAATATAAACTACAATCTTAGGGTCATCTGCTGGCATAAATCCCATAAAAGATACAATATAATTTCCAACCATATATCTACCATCTTTTACCTTTTGAGCTGTTCCAGTTTTTCCTCCCACACGATATCCTTCAATAAAAGCATTTCCACCAGTTCCATTACTAACAACACTCTCTAATGCCATCCGAACCTTTTCACTTGTATCTTCTTTAATTACTTTTCGAACAACCTGTGGTTTACTTTCTTTGATAATGGTATTGGTTTCTGGTTCATTCAAACTTTTTACAATATATGGCTTATAAAGTGTTCCACCATTAATCGCCGCCGATACAGCTGTAATTTGTTGAATAGGAGTCACAGATACACCTTGCCCAAATGCAGTAGTAGCAAGTTCTACTGGTCCTACTTTATCTAAATTAAATAAAATTCCACTTCCCTCTCCATTCAAATCCACACCAGTTTTTTCTCCAAAACCAAATTTATGAATATAATCAAATAACGTTTCTTTTCCAATTCGTTGGCCCAATAAAACAAAACCTGGATTACAAGAATTTTCAACCACTTCTAAAAACGTTTGTGTACCATGACCGCCATGTTTCCAACATTTAATACGAGCATTTTCAACTTTTACACTTCCTGTATCTGTAAACTTTTCCTTTTCCAAATCTACCAAATTTTCTTCTAAAGCGGTTGCCAATGTAATAATTTTAAATGTACTCCCTGGCTCATATGTCGCCCAAATTGGCAAATTACGATTAATTTCTTCAACCTTATAATCAGAATAATGACTAGGTGAAAAATTTGGTCTAGAAGAAATCGCCAAAATTTCTCCTGTATTTGGATCCATCGCGATTCCCAAAGCTTGATCAGGACTATATTTAGATACAGCATTATCTAACTCACGTTCCAATGAAGATTGAATCTCATTATTAATGGTAAGCGTCATATTAATTCCATCTTGTGGCTTTTCATAAACCTCATTTAAGTTTAATCTTGAACCTTTGGCATCACTAAAATATTTAATTGCACCATAACTTCCAGTTAAATATTTGTCATACATAAGCTCCAAACCAGATAACCCTTGATTATCAATTCCGACAAACCCTAGCGTATGAGATAACGCAGTATCAAATGGATAATATCGCTTTGACTCCTTCACCAAATAAACCCCTGGTAACTTTAAATCATTAATCTTGTCTGCTATTTCATAAGATAAGCGCCTTCCCTCTGGATGAACACGTTCAATGGAAGACTTTTTAGAAACATGCTTCATCATTTCTTCTTTACTAACATTTAAAATACTTGCCAGTTTCTCTGCTGTTTGATCCTTATCTTTGATTTGATTTGGAATAAGTACTAACGAAGTCGTCGTAATATTATCAGCAAGAACGATTCCATTTCGATCAAATATTTTTCCCCGACTAGATTCAATGGGTAAATTCCTACTCCACAAACTAGAAGCATATTTATTGAGTTTTTTATACTGAAATACTTGAATATAAAATACTTTTCCAATAATGAGTACAAAAAGTAAAAAAATAATGACTAATATAATTTTCATTCTAGAATGTATCGCTTTAAAAAACATAGGATTCACCTCATTAAAGAATATGTGCTAGTCCAAAAAAAAAGAAGAAAAACTTTCTTCTTATCAAACTTTATTTTTAATACTAAAAATCAGCTAAGATTCCTAAAACTTAAATTATCATGACTAGATAGATTTTACACACTCAATTAAAAAATATATTGTTACACATCATGAGTCTTACTCACACTTGCAAAAGAGCGATTTCGAAGTTCTCTATATAAAGTACTATGACAAAATACCTCTTTATTCGTTCCTTTTGATTTTACTTTTCCATGATCAAGAACAATCACATGATCAGCAATTTCCATCATTTCTGGTTTATGAGTCACCATTAAAATCGTATGATCAATCTTTAAATCTTGTAAAACTTCTTTAATAACCATAGTAGAATCCGGATCTATATTACTTGTCACTTCATCAAATAACAAAATCCCTGCTTTAGTAAGTAAAGCCCTTGCAATACCAAGTAACTGCTTCTGTCCATCAGATAATAAACAATCTTCATTACGAATAACTGTATGATAACCTTTTGGTAAACTCATAATAAAATCATGAATTCCAACTCGTTTACAAGCCTCCATTTGATTTTTAAAATTTCGATCTATTAAAGACAAATTATCTTTAATACTCATTTCAAATACAAATGGTTTTTGAAAAACACCAGACACATTAGAAGAATAAACCTTTTTTGTATAATTATATATATTTTCATCATCAATCAAAATACTACCAGATTTAATACGATCCAATCGGTAAAGTAAATGAATAATACTCGTTTTACCAGAACCACTATGTCCTACAATCGCCGTAATTTCATTAGGGTAGACTTTAAAAGAAACGCGATTCAAAATCAAATTTCCTTGTATTTCATAACAAACTTTATCAAAAACAATCATTCCATTAATATAATCATTCGTAATCTCTCCAAAATCAATACTACTATCAGAATGATAATCCAATATATTTTGAATTCTTTTTACCCGAATTCCATAATTACTTAAATCGAGCAAATAACTAAGCATAGAATCAGTACAAGTAATCGCAAGCTCAAAATAACTAATTAAAAGAACCAGCTGATCAATAGTCATATTCCCAATAGATACCAAATAGGCAAGTAATATATAAAGTAAAATCTTCCCAATATAAACAATATATGGCATATTACAAGATCGATTTGTCAAAGCTTTTCTTTTCTCTTTATACTCTTGACTCCATTTTCTTCTTGTTTTATCCAAATTATGATTCAAATTAGGCATCATATTAAAAGACTTTACTTGCTTCAAGTTCATAAGCATTTGATTCAATGTATCAATAATCTTATCTTCATACTTCCTAGTACCTTCATAATATTTAGAAACCTTTTTCGAATTATGATTCATAAGAATCAAATACAAAAAATCAATAACAACTGCAATCAAAGCAACAATGATATTATAGCTACTAAATATCACAAAAATAACAATTAACTGAATAAACTTCATCAAAGCTTCTGATGCAGCATCCATAACATCAACCAAATATCGAACATCATCACTGGTTGTATCCACAATTTTACCTTTCGAAATTTTTTGAAAAATAGAATCATGATTAGCAATATGTTCAAATATTTTTCTCTGAACTTCCAAATGATAATAATTCGCTAAAACAGTATAAGTATGATAATTCCAATGTAACATACTAAAATAAATAACATAAAAAATCAAATATAACAATACATAATACCAAATTCCCATAAAATTACCATTTGTAATAACCCCAATAATACCAGCTGTTGCTATAGGCGGAAGTAAACTTGCAAGATTATATAAACCACAACTAACAAACATTTGAAGAACAACAAAAAACGAATCACTTGCAATATCGTGCAAAATCTTTACTGTATTAAAATATCTCTTCATAAACTATTTTTTAGAATCAATTTCCTTATCATACTCAATATCATTCACCTCATATTTTCTCTTACTTGAAATCGTTTTCATCAATTTGTTAACTCCAAATCCAATCAAAGCTAATATGAAGAAATAAAAAAATCCAAAAACACTAAATGATGGAGCTGATTCAGTAAACAAATCTAATAAAGATGCACCAACACCCATAGAAGTTACAATCGTCAAACTACCAATAGATTTATTAGTCACTTCATTATGTAAATTTCCAAACAACTTTTGTGCTGATGAAACATAATTCTTAGTCATTGCCCATAAATGTTTTATATAATCTAAAGTATCTTTTAAAGTCTCATAACGATATCCTGATATCGCCAAAAATTCTGCAACCTCAGGATCACTTTTCGCAATTTTTTCTCTCGTTGGTAAATATGTACTCATTTGATTAATTCTTCCATCAATCAAATTAATCGTTTTAGAATATCCTTCTAATTTCGTAGTAAACTTAACAATATCAGACCCTTTTACCTTTGCTTGCTCTTTCACTGTATCTATCTTTTCCCATATAATACGATGCAAATTTAAATATCTATGCAATTGTCCCTTAAATTCTCGAATAAAAATCTGTTCTTCTATATATCGTTCAATATTAGTAAGAGACTGTTTTTTATTGTTAATAAAATAATATTTATCACCACGAATCACATCATATTTTTCATTTTCAAATTTAAAATACTTTTGCTTTTCGGTTCGGGTGAGTAATGTATTAATTTCATCTTCACTGGCATTATCACAAACAACAAAATAAGGATATACAGTCTCTATATTTGCAAGTTCTTTAGGAACAGGAGCTCCCAAACTAAACAAATAACTCAAAGCCGGAGATA
The DNA here is from genome assembly GCA_947365915.1 of uncultured Mycoplasmatota bacterium. Taxonomy (GTDB): domain Bacteria; phylum Bacillota_I; class Bacilli_A; order RF39; family UBA660; genus MGBC102946. Next base: position 33,906 of record CANAXT010000006.1, on the reverse strand, counting down.
ACTTATTTTCATAATAATCAGTTACATGATCAATATCCGCAAACAAAGTATCTTCACTAACCAACTGATTATTTAAAACAATCAAACCATCCTCAAATATTTTGACTTTCAAATTTAATGATGTAGTAAACTCAATATATTCTTCTCCTGCTACCCCATAATCAATTCGTCCAATCTCTAAATTTTTACGAAACTCACTTAATTTGTTTTCATCCAAATCCAAATAAGACTTAGATTCCCTTAAAAAATCATAAATTTCTGACAATTGTAACATGGTTCTTTGAAACCAACCACCAATATAAACATTACTTACTTTCATAATCATACCTACCTAATCTATATTTTTTACAAAAAATTTTGCATCCATAACTTCAAAACCATATTGATAATAAAGGTGATGTGCAGCTTGTCTAAAATTTTTTGACCATAATTCTACACATTTACAATTATGATTCCTCGCAATTTCAAAACATTCATCCAGCAATTTTGTTCCAATATGACTACGCCTAAAATCAGGTTTCACACATACATGATTTAAAATCGCATATGTATTCATATCTTCATAAATAGTAGGAATAATATTAACTTTTGCATGAGCTACAATTTGACCATCAATCATTCCAATAAGATATATCTGATTAGAATCATTCTGGTTATCTAAATATACTTTTTTTGCATACTCCAATGAAGTATTTTCATCAAAACATTCATTACATAACTGAATAATACCATCAATATCATCTAATGAAGCAATTTTAAATTCTACATTCATAAACATAACCTCCCTCACAAAGTAATCTACTTTAGGAAAAATATATTATTAACCTTTTTTTCAAACCAAAAATTGACAAAATTTTACTATTATAAATCTTTTATATAAACAAATGAACTGTTTTTATAGTATAATAAATATAGAACAAAGTAAGATTACTTAAAGTAGATTACTTTCAGAATATTGCTTTACACTTAAAAAGAGACGGAATAAAATCTCATTCCGTCTCTTTTAAAACATATTTATTTTCCCTTTTAAATTTTCGTTTTCATCATAATTTTATATACCTGTTTGATACGTTCTTTTTTGTCATGATTCATTTCAATAAAATTAATATGTAACTGATAACCACTATCCAAACTAAGCAATAACTCAACTTTTCCAGGTTTAAAATTAATCGCACTCGTTGAAATAGAAACATAAGGAATCATATGAATCTTCTTATAATAAACAGCCATTGTATCACGATCAAACAAAACCATTTTTTTATCTGTAAAAACAATATAATCTTTAGAATTTTTATAAGCCAAAATAATCTTTTCTTCTTCTTCTACATATTCTCTTGCATATTCAGGCAATTCCTCTACACTCAAAACTTCTTTTTTAAAATCAAAATACTTAGATAATTCTTTAAACTTAATATACGCCATTTTCTAACACCTCTATCATCACAATTATAGCATACAAAAAAAAAAATGAAAAGTAAATTCAACTAATCATTAGAATCCAACATTTCTAAATACCCTTTCGTCTGATATTTTTTTCCACATTTTAAATAAGGTGTGTAAATAATGCTTCCATTTGTTTTTTCAAACGTAACATACCCAGTACAACCATGATTTTCTTCATCTAAATATTGATCACGAACAAGTGTCTTTAAAGTTACTGTCAACTTATCTTCCTCGTGCAAATCTGAGTACATTTCTTTCTGATACACTTTACAAGCTTCTACCACTTTATATTCTAATTGCTTATATGTATTATCATGTTCAGTTGGCCTACTTTGTATAGGCTCATTTACATCCATTAAAGTTCCACCTAATTCCTTAAAATTCCTACTAATCAATATGACCGCTAAAAATAAACAAAAAACAAGCACACTAAGTCCAACAATTAACTCTTGTAAACCCCAACCACGATTATCTAATTTCATATTCATCACCTTTAAAATAATGTTCTTTCCTTTGCTTCTTCATTAAAATAATATAATTTCGCAGGCCTACCATTTCCTCCAACATTCGTATCTCCAGTATCCACAATAAGACCCAAAGAAATAAATTTTTTTCTAAAATTTCTGCGATCCAATTTTTTCCCTAAAATTTGTTCATAAGCATTTTGTAACTCAGGAAGCGTAAAATCACTTGGAAACAGACTTTTTAAAACATTACTATTTACAATTTTAGATCTCAAAAACGCAATATTTCGATTCAATATTTCTAAATGATCATAAGCCATTTTTGGAATATCATCAATTCGAAACCAAGAAGTCTCAATATCAGATCTCTCTTCTCTCTTATACCAAGCAGTAACATTATCCACAAGACCAATATAAGAAATCGCAATAATACGATCATCAGGATCCCTGCCTACATCACTATAAATATGACATTGCTTCAAATAAAGATCACGAAGTCCTAACTTCTCATCAATCGCATTCACAATATTATCTTCCACCGTTTCCTCTTTAGAAATAATATTTCCAGGTAAAATCCAATATCCCTTGTATGGTTCACTTTTCTTTCGAATCAACAATACTTTAATAAAGCCTTGATCAATCGTAAAAATACTAACCAAACTTTCTAATATATTATAATACTTATCCAGCCCTGAATCCAATGCTATCCACTCCTCTTTGTGTTTTACATACGCACTCAATTATAGTATAGTTTTTATAAATTGTCAAACTTATAATGTATACTGTTTGACTACCTCATGAAGATAAGGAACAGCCTCTAGCTTAGGTTTACTAATTTGAGCATAAATATCAAATAAATCTAAATTTCTAGATAACTGACTAGAAAGATTTCGAATGTTCCAAAAACGAATCTTAATACCAAACATAGACTCAAAATACATAAGCCATAAAGAAGCATTATCTGCATGAATAGAACGCTTCAAATAAGTAAACTGATTCATGCGATTCCACATCATATTCCGACTATAATCAAATAAAATTCTAGAATTGGATAACCCTTCCATATCCATCATTACAAAACTATCTACATCTACAAAAACAGGTTCAGAATCATCTACAATCAAAATATTAGAATAATAACAATCATTAACCAAAATACCATATTTTTCATGAAATAATTTTAACCGTTCACTAATTTTTTTATACATATCAATCACTTTTCTAGTATCATGTTTATTTTGTCTAACCCATATATCCAAAGGAATTCCAACAATCAAATTCATCCAATAACCAATTCTTCTTTTAAAAGAAACTAGCTTTTTAGGAATAGAAGAAAACGGTTCTAATTCTTGAAACCCAAACAAATACTCTATCATTCTTTTTTTCTCCTGTAACTCTAACATAGACAAACGAGCATGAAATATTTTTAAAGCCTCCATATCATGAAAATAAATCGTCCCATCAGCTCCACCCAAATCTGTTTTATAAAAACTTTTCAATTCTTGTTTTGTTATTTCACAATACATCATACTACCACTGTCTCAACTGCTTCAACTTCACCCGATGTTTTTTAAGACTCCTAAAATCATCTTCTCTCCATTTAAAATCCGCTTTTTTTAAATAGTTATCTAATCGATCACTATGTATATTTTTTATTCTCATTAAATCATATAATTGTTTTTCATAATCTCCATGGTATCTTCCGAATAATTCAAGAGCACCCAAATAAGAATAGATTTCTTGCAAATTCTTTTCATATTGTTCCCCCTTTAAAGAAGTACTCCACAAATTTTTCAATTGTACAGATTCCACTCGATGTTTTAAAGACCTTAAATTACAAATCGCATTACGTCTTCCATCCAGAACACAATCACGATCACATAAATACTGAAATGCCAATAACTCAAAATATTGTCCCTCTATCTCGGAAAATAATAAATCCACTGCACTTTCACACTTCTCACTTCCAAGTAAAATCATAGCTACATGAGCCATCTCATGTACAAATGTCATAAATGTCTCTATATAAGTTGTTTGATTAAGATAAATAAAAGGAGTATTAAAAAAAGAAAATTCATAAGTAACTCCTAAAACATCTACCTTTTTTTGTGGACGAGCACAATGAACATGCGTAAACGTTTTTTCACGATAATAAAATTTCAAATAATCCTTGATCTTTCCGGGAGGAAACCACAATAAAAAATCTGCAAACAAATTGGATATATTTCCAAAATCAAATGAACGTTTCCTTAAACTAGGAATTTTTAAAGTCGATTTCTCACATACACTTTTTAAAGATTTCAAATGAGATAATTGAGTCAAATTCATATGAGTTATCATATAACCAATATTTTCTAAAAAAAATTGATCTTCTGACTGTACTGGAATAGATAGATCAATATCTCCAAAATATAATCGAATCAAATAATCTAGTTGTTCTATATCTAGCCCAATATCTTCACTAGAACAATCATGACAGTGTAATAAATGTTGTCTCATTTCTTTCAATAAAGAAATGTCCCATTCACATCTTTTCATTTTTTTCACCTGTTTATTATTGTATCAAGTTATAAAAGAAAGTCAAGAAAAAAAAGTTTATTCACCCTTTTTACACAATTCATCAATATATTCTTCTACAACTGTCCTATCATGAAAAGGAATTTTTTGATTTCCTACAATCATCACCTCTTCATGACCCTTTCCCAAAACAAGTAATATATCATCTTGTTTTAGTAAATCAATTCCTTTATGAATCGCTTCTTTTCGGTTTTCACAAACCTCATAATTCGTATATTCTAAACCATCAATCATATCAGATATAATCTGATCAAATGATTCATCATGCAAATCATCACTCGTAAAAATAGCGTATTTACACCTTTCCGTTGCCATGCGTGCCATAATAGGTCTTTTTGCTCGATCCCTTGAACCAGTACATCCAAATACAACGTATAAATTTTTTTGAGAAACTTGTTTCATCGTAGAAATAACATTGTCCATAGCATCAGGAGTATGTGCATAATCAATCACAATCAAATCATTTTGATAAGGAATCATCTCCATTCTACCACTTGGACCTTCTAAATGTTCTAAATATGAAATAAATTGTTTTCTTTCAAAACCCAATTGCTCTAAAGCAATAACAACCAACAACGTATTACTAATATTATATTTGCCTAACAAATTTGTTTTTATTTTGAATTTTTTTCCACTATGCTGATAAGTAAAATGCATACCTGAAAAATTCATTTGAAAATCCAATATCTGATAGTCTCCACTTTCAAATCCATATGTAATTGTTTTATTTTTTTCTAACATAAAATATTTTGCATAAACATCATCAGAATTAACAATTGAAGTACCATCTTTTTTCAAATTTCGAAATAATTTTTGTTTAGCTAAAGCATAATTTTCCATTGTCTTATGATAATCTAAATGATCCTGTGTCAAATTAGTAAACAGAGCCATATCAAAGTAAATTCCATCTATTCTTCCATAAGATAATCCTTGACTACTAGCTTCAAGAATAACATAATCACATTCTGATTCATAAGCTTCTAACAATAATTCATACAAATCACAAATATCTGGTGTTGTATTATTCAAATTTTGTTTTTTTTCTTCTCCAATAAAAAATCCAATTGTACCAATATATGCTGATTTATTTCCTAATTTATTTAACATTTCTGATAACAAATAAGCTGTTGTAGTTTTACCATTCGTTCCAGTCACACCTATAATTTTCATTTTCTCCAATTTAGAATGATACTCTTTTTTTAAATAATCTACCAAATATTTTCTAGTATCTTCTACATTTTCTGTAGTAACTGAATAAGTCCCATTTTCACAAATGATCTTACTAGCACCTTTTTCAATAGCTTTTTCAATGTAATCATCTCCATTGCTCCCAATTCCCTTGAGTGCAACAAAAGTATCTCCTGGCATTATTTTTCTTGAATCTGTTTTTATATTGATCATGTTATCACCTTCATACAGTATTTTACTATATTTTTTAGTATGTGACAAGAAAGTAATTTCATACTCGAAAAAACCAGACCTTATAGATCTAGTTTTCTCATATTTTAGAATAGGACGTAGGACTAAGGTATTTCTACCTCATTCCTATTATGAACAACCTTTCTAACTTTATACAAAAATTGAATAAAAAATAATTTACAACCCAAAATAAAAACAGAAAGGAGAAATTATGAATATTCCCTTATATTGTATGATTTTCTTTTCCAAAGTCATAGAAAATGCGCTCGCTACACTACGACTAATTGTCGTCGCAAACGGAAAAAAATGGTTAGGTGCATTCCTACAATTTATAGTAGCACTCGTCTGGGTTTTTGTCACAGGAGCCGTTGTAACAGGAATCAAAAAAGACCCACTAAAAGTCATCTTTTTCGCCTTAGGATCCTTCGTTGGTTCCTATGTTGGATCCATCATAGAAGAACGTTTAGCCCTTGGAAACAATATGATTACAGCCATCGTTGATCCAAAAAACGCAAATAAAATAATCACAGAACTAGGAAAAGAACACTATGGAGTAACCATGTTAAAAGGAAGTGGAACCACAAAAGATAAAATCATTTTAATGAGTATGATTCCAAGAAAAAAAAGACAAGAAGTAACTGATATCATTAAAAAATTCGAACCAAACGCATTCATCAGCGCGGAAAAAGTCGCATCTGTTCAAACAGAGAAGAACAATCAGTAATGATGTAAATATCATTTCTTTTTTTTATAATTTCTTCTAACTCTCCCTTTCGATTAATATTAAAATACATTAACTTTTTATCCATATCAATTTGGTCCAAATAATGAAAACTAAATAAATTATAATCAAAATCATTCTCTATCTTATCCTGATTTAAAAAATAACCAACAAGTAAACCCGTTTCAATATGACGATTTATCTTTCTAAAAGAAGTAAGCAAAGAACTATAAAAACTAATCACAATAATGTGCAACTGAGGAAACTTACGAATAATCTTATCCACAGCACGCACTAACCGTTCATCATGATCCTTTAATTCAATCAAAATAAGTTTATCACTATGAATGCTACGTAATAACTGCTTTAAAGTTAAAACAGACTCAGAAAAACGAGAAGTTCCAAATTGATACTTTTTTAATTGTTTCAATGTCATTTGCTTTACAATACCTGTCCCATTACTCACAAAATCAATAACTGGATCATGAATCACCACAACCTCCAAATCTTTCGTTAATCTAACATCACATTCAATTCCATCTACATACGACTTTCCAAGAGCCTTCAAAATAGCTACCTTACTATTAGAAATATCATCCCGATCAACTTTTCCACGATGCGCAATTAATTTCATAAAACACCTCAAAAAAGTATATGAAAAAAGAAAAATTACTTTCCTAATTCTTCTTTTACATATTGATACACTTCTTCATGTATCGAAGGAATATCTTTAATTTGTTCCCCAACATTACACTCAATCGTTTTAAAATCATATAAATCAGCAATTTCAAGATAAGCTTTTTCCGCATGCCTTAAATGTTCCTCACTTGCTTCATGTTGATCTAACAATTCTGATTTCACCCTACTTTTTCTTAACACAGTAGCTTGTTCAAATGGCATGTGCAAAAAAATACGAATATCAGGAATTGGCAATTTTAATAACCCAAACTCCAATTCTTCTACCCAATGATATAAATCTTTTCGCTTTTCTTGATCTAAAATTTTCCCACCTTGATGAGCCATATTAGAATATGTATAACGATCCAAAATAACATTTACACCATTTTCAAGTAAAAACAATATTTTATAAATATTATATTTTCGATCAGCAGCATAATAAAGAGAAGACACTTCTGGATTTACAGCTGGAGCACCCTCAGTAAAAAAACTTTCTCCAATTGCTGGCTTGCCTAAATAACAGCCACCAACAATCTTTCCCGTTGGTGAAGTATAAACAGGAAAACTAAATTCCTCTAATTTATATCCTTCTTTCCTCAAACGCTCCAATAAAAGTTTCGATTGTGTTTCCTTTCCAGAACAATCAGTTCCTTCAATAACAATTAATTTTCCACTCATATACATCCCACCTTTTTCACATATTCCATATGCTTATAACAAACAAGATCATCATACTGATCAATCACTGTCTTATCCCACTCTGACTCACAAAATTCAGGAAAATAAGCATCTGCCTTCTTATCTTCCGCATCAATCAAAGTCAAATACATTTTAGAAGCATACCCTAAAAACAATTGATATATTTGTTCTCCACCAATAACAAACAATTCATCTTCTTCATTAAATAACAATTGCTCCAAACTATCATAAACAATCACTTCAGAAGGAAAATCACATTTACTTCTACTTAAAACAACATGTCTTCTACCAGATAGTAACTTAGGTAACGATTCAAATGTTTTACGACCCATTACAATCGTTTTCCCCATAGTCATTTGTTTAAAAAATTGTAAATCCTGGGGCAATCGCCAAATCAATCGATTTTGCTTTCCTAATTCACGATTTTTCCCAATCGCTGCAATTAAAACAATACTCATATTATACAGATACTTTCATCTTTATCTTTCCATGATGTTGATAATCTTCTAATCTAATATCTCTTAACTCCTTCGAATTATCAAACTGAAAAAAATCAGTAATCTCTGGATTAACCCATAATTTAGGAGCATCAAAATCACCTAATTCTTCATACCTACGAATTTGTTCTTGAATGCCATCAATTTCATTAACATATAAATGAGCATCTTTCGCACTCCAATATAACATTCCTGGCTCTAATCCAGTTACTTGTGCAATCAAATGAACCAATACCGCATACTGTGTCACATTAAATGGTAAACCAAGTCCTACATCTACTGAACGTTGTGTTACCACTGCATTTAATTTGCCATCTGTTACATCCCACATACTATTCCATACACAAGAAGGAAGTACAGCAGTATCTAAATATTCATCCTGCCATAAACTCATAATCATACGCCGATCTTCTGGATCTGTTTTCAATTTTTCAATTAACTTCTGAGTTAATTGATATTTCTTAACAATATAACCATAAGCAGTTCCAATTGTATGTGCCCACTCTTTTCCAAAGTTTCTTTCAGCTTTTATATTACCTAATTCATCATAAATCCTATATACTCCATCTTCATCAATTTTCCACTCATCCCATATATGAATTCCCCTATTTTGTAACTCTCTAACATCATTACTTTGCATTTGATAAAACCAAAGCATTTCTATCACTGCTGATTTAAACGCCACAAACTTAGTTGTCAATATTGGAAACTCATCTTGTAAATCAAAAGAGGCTGAAAAATATGGTACTTTAATGGTATCAACACCTGTTCGATTATGAACTTGCTTTCCCTCTAATAAAATTTGCTTACATAAAGCTAAATACTCTTTATCCCATTTGGCCACTTTAAAACCCCACTTTCTAAAAATATTATATCGTAAACATATTTTCGTGTCAACCAACAATGTCATTATTTTCAAACTTGATATCCAAATACTTTCGACTTGACAAAAAATCACACATATGTACAAATTTCTGATATTTATTTTTCGGTTTTGGTAATACCACTTTACTATAAGGATTCGTATTCCACTGTCCCATATGACTCTCAATCATTTCTGCAATCAAATTCACTTCAGAATCCGTTAAAGTTGTTTGATCCTTATTTTCACGAATCAAATTAGCAACCACAATTGGATGATCAAAAATCGTATACTTTCCTTGTGGAATTCCTTCCTTCACACCATCATGCAACATCAAAGCAATTAAAATCATATCTTTTTCATCACTTGTAAATACATAACCAACCGAATCATTTTCCAAAATATCATAAGCAATCTTCATAGCAGCCTTTACATGTCTAACAAGACCACCATCTCCTAAAGAAAATAAAGGATGATATTTCCCTGTAGAACTCGCTGGAATTTCAAAAAAATAATCTGGCAATAACTCCAACAAAATCTCTGCATTTTCCCTAAAATGATTACTTTTAATATAACTCAACTCTTTTTTAAATACTTCTTTTTTATTCATACTTCTCACCTATTAATTGGCACAAAATCTGATTAGAAACATAAATATAAGATTTTTCAATCTTTATATTTCCAGACTCTATAACCAACTTACCTTCCTTTAACAACTGTTTTATTATTGAATACGTGCAAATATCAACACCATATTTTAAACGAAACCCCTTTATCGAAATACCATCCAACTTACGAAATCCTAAAATAAGTTCATTTGAAATCATTTCATCAACAGATAACTGATGTGACTCCTTTCTAACATTCCCCTTGATATATTCAGAAAAATTTCTAGTATTATCATAACGAACCCCATCTACATAACCAGATGCACCGAGTCCAAATCCATAATATTCCTGATTATCCCAATAAACCAAATTATGTTTTGAAAAATATTCAGGACGACCAAAATTACTAATCTCATAATGCACAAATCCATGATCAGTCAAAACTTGCTCAATCATTTCATACATCTCATAATCTAGATCCTCAGAAATCTCATCCACCTTACGAATTCCTAACATAGTATGTGGTTCAATCATCAAAGAATAAATTGAAATATGTGGAATATCAAGCTCTAAAAACGAATCCAAATCAAACTTCAATTCCTCTAAAGTCTCATTTGGAATCGCATAAATTAAATCCACATTAATATTGGAAAAACCAATCTTTTTAAGCATTTCAATCTTTTCTTTCACTTCACCAATCGTATGATGTCGATTTAAAAAACCCAAATACTGATCTAAAAATGTTTCCACACCAACACTAATTCGAGTCACCCCATGCTCTATCAAAAATCGTGCTTTCTCTTCCGTAATATTTTCAATATTACATTCAAATGTAAACTCTTGAACCTCACTGATATCAAACACATCAATAATAGAAAATAACGCTTTTAACTCATCCAAAGAGAGAACACTAGGCGTTCCTCCACCAACATAAATGGTATAAACAGGATCATTTTGATAATAAGTATTCACCTCTATTTCCAACTGCTTCAAATACGCTCTTACCCAATCCTTCCTGTAATAAAACTTTGAAAAATCACAATAAGAACAAATAGATTGACAAAAGGGAATATGTATATAAATAGATCGTTTCATTTTTGATGATAAGATGAAAATGTCCCATCTTCGTTTCTAGGTTGTGATTTCGCACTCATATTTGGACCATTCCCATTTTGATTATTAAGAGTACTTAAACGATTCAAAGATAACTGCTCCTGTACTTGAAATAAAATATCTGGATCTTGCTCTATTTGTGATAATTTTCTAGTTAAATCATCATAAACAGTATCAAAAGTTTCCCCCATTTCCTCTGCAATCTCTGAAACTGTAAGACCTTGCAATAACAAAGTAACCGCACGATAAATTCGTTTTTGAACTTCCACCGTTTTCATACTTTTAGGAGTATTTGTATACATCACTTGTCTTACCAATCTATAACGTTCTGGATCAATTTTAAAAAGACGATCTTTCAAATACGTACTCACAGTACAATTACTAATTGGAAACCGATTTTCAGTAAAATAAGCAGCTGTCTTCCTAGTCGAAGCACCTGTTTCAATCGTATAATCAGCAATCTCTAATACACGTTCCTTAATTTCTTCATCACTTAATTTTGACATATCATCTACTCCTCTTCCATACTTAACACAGATAAAAATGCTTCTTGCGGTATTTCCACATTTCCAACCATTTTCATCCTCTTTTTTCCTTCTTTTTGTTTCTCTAAGAGCTTTCGCTTTCTACTCACATCACCGCCATAGCACTTCGCAAGAACATCCTTTCTGACTGCTTTAATATCTGCACGCGCAATGACCTTATTTCCAATAGACGCTTGAACAGGAACTTCAAATAACTGCCTTGGAATCAATTTTCGTAATGCTTCTACCACTGCTTTTCCACGTTTATACGCAAAATCTCTATGAACAATCACACTTAAAGCATCGACAATCTCTCCATTCAACAAAATATCCATTTTCACCAAATCACTTGTCTTATACCCAATCACCTCATAATCAAACGAAGCATAACCTTTTGTATATGATTTCAGTTTATCAAAAAAATCATATACAATTTCAGAAAGCGGAATTTCATAATGAATACTAACCCGAGTTGGATCCAAATATTCCATAGAAATATAAGTTCCTCTTTTATCTTGACAAAGTTCCATAATCGCTCCAATATAATGGCTAGGAACAAAAATATTCGTTCGAATATAAGGCTCTTTTATTTCTAATATTTTTTGTCGTTCAGGCATCTTAACTGGACTATCAACCCAAATACTCGTTTTATCAGTTAACTTCACTTCATAAATAACCGAAGGACTAGTCGCAATCAAATCAATGTGGAATTCTCTTTCAATTCTCTCTTGTATAATTTCCATATGAAGTAATCCCAAAAAACCACATCGAAAACCAAAGCCTAACGCCTTAGAAGTTTCAGGTTCAAACTCCAAAGAAGCATCATTTAATTTTAACTTTTCTAGTGCCTCCCTAAGCTCTGGAAATTTACTAGATTCTATCGGATATAATCCACAAAAAACCATTGGTTTCATCGGTTTATACCCAGGAAGACTGATTGAAGAAGGATTGCTTTCCAATGTAATCGTATCTCCTACTTTGACATCTTCAATACTCTTTATACTAGCACAAATATATCCAACCTCACCAGTAACCAGTTCTTTCTTCTTCACTTCCTTTGGATTATGAACTCCAAGTTCTACAACATCATAAACAGCTCCTGTTGCCATCATTTTAATTCTATCCCCTAATTTTAAAGAACCATTCACAATACGTGCCAAAACAACAATTCCACGATAAGGATCATAATAACTATCAAAAATCAAAGCCTGAAGAGGCTCTTCTTTTTTTCCTTTTGGTGATGGTACCCGATCAATAATTGCTTCTACCAATTCCTGAATTCCAATTCCATTCTTCGCACTCGTTAAAATAAATTCATCTTCTGAAAATCCAAGTGTATCCGATAATTCTTTTTTAACTTTTTCAGGATCTGCATTGGGCAAATCAATTTTATTAATCACTGGAATAATACTTAAATTATTATCCAAGGCAAGATACAAATTGGCAAGTGTCTGAGCTTCAATACCTTGAGCCGCATCTACCACCAAAATTGCCCCTTCACAAGCAGCCAAACTTCGACTCACTTCATAACTAAAATCCACATGACCTGGCGTATCAATCAAGTGCAGAATAAAATCTTCATCTTTATAGTGATACTGTAATTGAACCGTATTTAATTTAATGGTAATCCCACGCTCTCTTTCAATATCCATATTATCCAAAAGTTGATCTTGTCTTTCCCGTTCTGAAATCGCACCTGTGAGTTCTAAAATGCGATCTGCTAAAGTACTTTTTCCATGATCAATATGCGCAATAATTGAAAAATTTCTAATGTTCTTTTGTTCCATGAATATCACCTATTTTTATTATACATGATTTTACAAGTAAAGTAAAAGAAAAAGAACTCAGATATCGTAATACCCAAAGTTCTTTATTTGATCATAAAGCTAACACCTTTCTTTTCATTTTTAACAACAATTTCATACTGAAACAAAGCAAGTGTCTTTTTAATAATCGAAAGTCCTAACCCAAACTGACCCTTAATACCTTTTTTGTAAGGAGTAAAGATATCATTTAATATATTAACGTCAATATTAGGTCCATCATTATAGAACGTAATTCGATGATTTTTAATAGTCGCTTTTACACTTTTTTCAGCATACCTGATAAAGTTGTTAAACATATTATCAATAATGGCCTCCCACATGTCTTCTGTTCCTCTAAATATGGTCGTCTTGTCCCCAATATAGATTTCCCATTTGACATCGGGCCTTTGTACTTTAAACTTTTCAATTGATTTTTTTAATATTTCAGATATATCAACCGTTTTATTTTGATAATATTTCAAGTCTTTCATATAATTCAATTTATTTAAATATAGTAAGGAGTGTACTTTGATTTCTAATTTATTGACTTGTTCTTTTATTATCTCATAACCCTTTTCCCGATCTTCTACGCCATCTTCTATGGCTTCTATATATGATTTTATTACAGTGAGAGGAGTTTTAAAATCATGAGAAATATTTTGATACATCTGGTTTTTATATTCTTCTTGTTCTCTTAATGTTACACGCATATCATCAATTGCTTTCGACAATGCCTGTAATTCATCATTCGTTCGATAATGATAATGATCTACATAATTGTCATTATCCAAATTATCGACCTTATCTTTTAAATTTTCAATCTTTAAAATTAATCTTCTACTCCAAAGAATAATAAGAGCAGTAATTAATAATAAAGTAATTAGTAAAATAGGAAATATTGTATAAAGAATATCCTCACGGATTTTATTAATATAATTGTTGTTTGTAAGAGCTATTTTGGTAACATACTCATTACTAGAGGTATAATAGTAATAAGTTTTACCAAGATAAATAAATTTACCATAACTCTTGTTGATATGTTTTAAAATTTGATTCGGTGTTGTAGATATAATATCTTTTAAATTATCAGAAACAACCACCTTATTTTCAGCAGTAACATATAGATAAGCAATATCTGTACTCACTACATCATCTTCTAAATCTGGGCGGATCAATTCTAAAGGTTGCTTTAAATAATTATAAATATTTCGTTCATAAACTGGAAGTAATACTTTCGGAAGCAATATCCCCAAACTTAAAAATATAATTCCTACTAATATAATTCCAATAGAAAGTAATTGTCTAAATAAACTATACTTCATCGGTCTCATGTTAATCGATATCCATATCCATATAAAGTATTAATGTGAATATTTGGCATTTTTTTTCGCAATCTTCTCACCAAATCATCCACAACTCGATCACTTCCAAAGTAATCTTCTCCCCATACATTTTTTAAAATATCATCACGACTAAATGACTGATTTTGATTATTTAAAAACATAAGTAATAAATCAAATTCTAAAGTCGTTAAAACGATCTCTTTTTCACCAAAATATACGAGTCGCTTATTCAAATCGATGTCATATCCTTCGTAACTTATTTTTTCACTTTGTTTATGATAAACTCGTTTGATAAAATTATTGACTCGAAGTACCAATTCCTTTGGCGAATAGGGCTTTGTTATATAGTCATCACTTCCTAATTCTAGACCAATAATCTTATCCAAATCCTGATCTCTAGCTGATGTGAATATCACCGGGACATCTGGACTAGTTTCTCTAATTTTTTTTATCAAATCATATCCACTAATACTATCCCCTAACATGATGTCCAAAATCCATAAATGAATACTGTCTTTTCCTATATAGTCCATCACGTCTTCTCCATTATAGAAGTTTACTACTTCATAGTTCTCGCGTTCTAAATAGGATTTAATCAAATTATTCAAATTTACTTCATCTTCTACTAAACAAATTCGATACATACCTACACCTCGTTTAATAGTATAACACTAATCCTTTGTTTTTTCTACTATCTCCACCTCCTGATTCTTTTTTAGGAGTGTATTTGTTATTGTATTTACATATAAGTTATTTTTGTAAGTTATATTTTATTTTCTTTCTATGTTATCACCTCCACTGTAACCAGTATATAAAACAATTGTGGAAAGATTTTGATAAAATTATGGGAAATTGTGGAAAAAGAAAATCAGTAATTACACTGATTCTTGAGACTCTTCTATTGGAGCGCCACATAAAAAACAAACTTCTGCATCAATACCCAATCTAGAACCACAATTTGGGCAAATCTTAAATTGATCTAAATTACCTACCTTAATTGGTTTCGCATCTGGATTAAGTAACGGATCATCCATTTCATCAATAGTCACAACTTTTTTATCAATAGTCACAGATCGATCTTGATCTTGCCAAGTCGTATCATTATCAATTTCAAGAATCATATCATTCTCTACATCTGCAACACCAAGTGGATTGGCTCCTTGTCCAGAAACAACCTCTTCTACATCAGGAAACTGATTATACATAGTAGAATTTTGATCTTGAGGACGAATCATTCCCACTTCTTCTTCCGCTTTATAAAGACTATTTGAAAACGCTAAAACAGGATAAAAAAGAATAGGAAGAAAACACATACCAATCCGAAATCCCATTTTTTTATCAAACTGTTTTCCAAGAAAAAATGAAAGTAACCAAAATACAAGTACATTAACAAATGGAATAAAAAACAATGGAATTAAAAAAATAGGAAGTTCCGCAATTTGAAGCAACAAATATAAATTATAAATAGGAATCAATATTTTATATCCATCAATATTAGCTTTTTCAAATATTCGAAAACCAGCAATAATCATAATAAGTAGAAAAACAATAGAACAAATCAGTACTGGCCAAAAAAAATCATACACAAAATTTATAAAAAAGTTCATTTTATCCTCTCCCTATCTTCACCATTATAACACATCTCAAGGAAAATCAAAACAAATATCACCTGAAAAACATATTGTTTCTTTTTTCCTCACCTAAAGTCGTTTTTGGCCCATGTCCTGGATAAATAATAATATCATCTGAATAAGTTTTAATTTTTTCAATACTCTTTTTCATTTCTGAAAAATCTCCACCTTCTAAATCAGTTCTTCCAATAGAGCTTTGAAAAATAAAATCTCCAACAAACATATGATTAGAAAACAATAAACTAATAGAATCTTCCTTATGTCCTGGAGTATGAATCACAACAAAAGAAAAACTTGAAATCGTATGATTTCCTTCTTTTAAATTATTCTTATCAAATATAGGGACTTGATAAAAATCCTTTACTTCTTCTAATGCCCCAATATGATCAAAATGGTAATGTGTAACAATAATTCCAACCACTTGATTTTTACCAACTGCATCTTTAATTTTTTGACTTTCTTCCCCTGGATCAACAATCAAACATTGACCATTTTGTATTAAAACATAACAATTAGTGCCTAACGGCCCCACAACAACGGTTTTTATTTCCACAAATATTCCTCCTTACAAAATTGTTTTACTTTTGGTTTTGATGAATACACTGACTCTATTTGCCTTTTAGGTCCTACAAAATCAGAATGTTCTTTTGGATCATCTGACGATTCCAATTTTTGTTCTTGCATTTGTACTTCAATTTGACATAATGAATCTATCGTTTGTTCTAAAAGATCTTTCAATTCCTTTTCTTCTTGTTCCTGTACAGTAGATAAGGATTCACTTCCTAACTTTTGATTGAAACGTTGAAAAACTTTCTTTTGATCATGATGTTGCTTCACAAAATAACCAGTCATAACAGAAAAAACAGAAGAAAATGATACTCCAAACACAGGTAACAATACCGTAGGACCCAATAACAAACCAGTACAAATACTAAAACCTGCACCTGTCAAAAGACTCCATAAAAAACTTTTTTTTAAACCAAAATCTTTCATTTTTAAATTTTGAAATTTTTGACATAGACTTCTTTTTGTAACAATTGTATCTAATTGACTATATTGTTTTTGAGCCAAAGCAGATAATGATTCCTCTTCTCGACATCCCATTTTTTTAGAAAGATCATACTGTTTCGAAATCGTCTTCAATAAGGATTGTTGCTTCTCTAATAAATCAATTGTACTAGAAAGTACAACATTTCTTTGCTTTAATTTTTCCTTTTCTATTTCATAATGCACTTGTTCTTCCAATTTTTCAGATTCTGTTTTCGCATTAGAAAATGCTCGAAACCGTTTTTTCAAACGAAATTTTTTATGAAACAAAGCTTCAACAATTACTCCAGACAAAAATGATATTCCTAAAGTTGAACCAAGAACTAATAACAATGGAATCTGATGCATCAAAATTGCTGAGAAACCAAGTACCATAAAAAGTGATACAAAAGCAATAAACGATGATAATACCAAAGCAAACTTAAATCGATCAGAAAACTGATTTACTTTCGCTAATCTAGCTTTTTCATCACATATAGATAACAATTCATCATTATGAATCATTCGCTTTTTTAAATCTTCTATAAGAAAATCATATTTTTGAAAATTCATACAAACCATATCTCCAATCTATTCTTCCATTTTACCACATCCTCATATGTTCTGTCTAAATGAATCAAACATTTTTAGTATACAATCCAAAAAATAACTCAGAATAAAAATAAAAGGAGGATTTTTATGAACAATGATCAAAATGAAATCAACATTTTAGATGAATTAAACAAAGGAACATGTATGGGAATGGATGCCATTCATTATATTTTAGATAAGGTCAAGGACGAATCACTTAAAACTGAATTAGATCGTCAATATAGAGAATATAAAGAAATTTCAGAAGAAATTAAAAATCTATATCCTGAATACAACAACGAAGATGAACCACATAAAACAAACATGATGAATAAAGCCATGACTTGGTATGGAATTGAAATGAAAACACTACTAGATAATAGTACTTCTAAAATTGCCGAATTATTACTTCAAGGAACAAACATGGGAATTATCGAAGGAAGAAAACTATTAAACCACAAAAACACAGAAAAGAATGTTCATGAATTAGTCCAAAAATATGTGAGTATGCAAGAAAAAGCTGTGGAAAAACTCAAACAATTTTTATAAATCATAAACAATAAAGGACTGTCAGAAAATTAGATAATTAATCTCCTAACAGCCCTTTTTTATTTTATTTTTAAGTGCTCCACATATTTCTTTATCTTCTAATATATTAATACTAAAAGTCCTAGCACCACCATGACTTATGGAGGCATCACCATGACTACTGAAACTTGAAGTTCCATTTTGGAACTTCAAGTTACCATATTCTTCTTTAGTTAGCTGAAAATAAAAATCTTTAGGAAATCTCTCAATGTTTCTACTAACTGCTTAAGATACAAATGTTTTTTTATTACTTTAGTCTTTATAATTTAAAGCATCAAGATATTTATCTAAATATTGATCTCTATCTTTCGAATGATATTGCATAATAAATCTTGGATGCTCTAATGCAACAATCTGATTAAAAAAATGATATTGATCATTAATTTTAGTTAAAAATTTAAAATTTTCACCACTTCCAATACAATAACAGATAGAAGTATCAATTCCAAAAGAAATCTGCTTTTTTAAAGATTCAACAATAAAAGGATACAACATATTCTCTAATTTTTTATTTTCATAATAATTTGAATTTACTTCATTTCCTTTTGAATTGACATTGACAATACCAAGAGGACATACAAAATTCATATAAAAATCTTCATAAAATTTTTGACATCCACCATATTGCTCCATAACATCATACAAAAAATTAGAAGAGTTTTTTTGAATATAAAAATCATCAATCATAATACCAGTTTCTTGATAAAGATGACTAGCATCTTCAAATGGAATACCTGTTACTGCAGTACCTCTCCGAGCTGGAGAACTACCAAGTATTAAACATCTTTTATGATTATCATGATAATATTTTTGATAGAACATACTTGTAATCTCTTTAATTTTTTCTTTATCTTCACCACTAAATGGGTTACGAATACAATAATGATCAAATAAATCGAAAGATATATTCGCTAACCATGCATTAAATTCTAACACACGATCCGAAAATTTTATTTCTTTTGTCATTTGATTTTCTCTCCTACTTCCAAACTCTATTCAAATTAATCATCTCTTTTTCCTTAAAAGCACTTAACCAATCGATATGATATGAATTACATAGAGCTAATAAATATATAAATACATCAGCTATTTCATGTTCTAAACAAGAAGTATATTCTCGCTGCTTATCCATATCCATATTTTTTTCTTTTTTTCTAATTTCTTTTGCTAATTCTCCAACCTCTTCAGTAAAATAACAAAATAATTCCAAAGGTGTATTATGAAAACCATTAATTTTCATCATCTGAGTAATATATTGTTGAATTTCACTTAAATTACTATTAACATTAATTCGACTTAATTCATCCGCTAATTCTTCTTTTTTCATTTTATTCATCTTCTTCCACTCACTATTTTATTATCAACTTCTTCTAACATATTTCCTCCTTCTTAAATTCTTCAGACATGTCTGAAGAATTCATTTAGTGACATCATAACAATAAATTTTAGGATAAATACTATTCTTTTCTGTCTTTTGCTTTAATATATAAGTATATTAATTTAATCATTACTTTATGTTTTTTCTTTTGCAATACATTAACATTATATCATTTTAAATGCATTATTTATACTGTTTTAGGTATCATTTTTCTAAACTTTTTTATTCAAAATTAATACTTTTTAAACTTTTTTCATAATAACAAAAGTATCCTAGCCTCTCGGCTAGGATTTCAGGAGGCGGTTGGAGTTCACGCACTTCAAAGTTTATTTAAGTATTTTTACCTTTATTTTAATAGATTTAAAAATGCTTAGATTTAATTAGTATTATATGAATTTTAAAATTTTGATAGTTGAAAAGGTAGTTGAATTATATTTTAAGCTATCTTGTTATTTTTCTTTTTTTCTTTATTAAAATCATTTATTAATAACTTAAAATCATCATCAGTCATTTTTTTGTAAATTTTGCTACAATAATTTTTTCGAAATAGTATGACATTATGTACTGAAAAACCACATTCCTTAATTATTAGTAATTTACGCCTTCTATTTACTTTTTTATCTGTATTATTTTTAAAAAATAACTTAATAAACAATATTTCATACTTGCAATATAACTCTATTATATATTCTAATGGTAGAATCAAAATTAAATAGACAATAGGAATCATAAAACTTACAAAAGTATTTAAAACATTTAATTCTTTGTATTCTTGTAATCCGATTTTAAAAGTTTCATAGAAAAACCAAATACTAATAATTGCAAAAACTCCTTGCATAAACTTATGAACAATATAATATTCTTCCTTTCTTTCAGCATAAGCATCTACCATTGCTAAAATAGTTATAATAGGTATAATTAATAACTCTACCCAAAATCTAAAAGTAAAAGTACTATAAATAAATTCTATAACAATTGTGAATTTTAAATTATCTTTTACTACTTTCCAAATATATTGCTCATCAGCTTCTTTAGAAGCCGCATTAAAACAAAATATTATTCCTGAAGTAATAAACCATACAATAATGTCTTTTATATACAAATTATCCCAAATTATTGTTTTTGAAAATAGAAAAGTTATTATAAATACATACAAAGAAGTTACTAACCATATTTTTATTAAATTCTTCCCAAATAATATTTTAATAACCTCTAAAAAAGAATCTTTTGTTTTTTCATTTTTTAGTATATATATTAATAAAATTAAAAGCCAAATAATTGTAGCACATTCTCTACTTGATAAAGTATTTAAACAATCTATAAAATCTTTCATAATCCACACTCTATTATTGTTTTAAATTATTTAACCATTGTTCTGCAAAATTTCTATCCATATAATTATCTCCTTAATTTCTCTCAATAATTATATCCGCTACATTTAAATTTAAATTACTAAATATACTATCGCAAATTATTTTAGCAACATCATTTGGATTCATAAAAGTATTTTGTTTTTCCTCTGATACATAATCTCTATTATTTTTGTAAAAATCTGTATTAATTCCTCCTGGATACACGCCAATTATCTTTACTGATGTTCCCTTATATGCTACTTTTAAGCTTTCAGTATATCCTTTTTCTCCCCACTTAGTGGCACAATAAACTGACTCTTGCTTATTTCCTCTTAATGCTGCAGATGACATTATATTTACTATTTTTAAATCTTGTTCATTTTTTATCTTTAAAGTATTTGCAGAACACAGTATCATTCCTTGTAATCCTTTAAAACATTTTTCTATATCATCTTTTTCATATTCAGTAGGTAATTTAAAAGATGGTTCTCCTGCATTATTTATCAAATGTTTAATGTTACCTAATTTATAAATCTCTTTAATAGTCCCCTTAACGAATTTTTCATCAGAAATATCTCCTATAAATTCTTTGTAATTTATATTATTAATAACAGATTTTTCTCTATCTAAATTACAGACTAATAAATCTATATTTAGAGAATATTCTACTATTGCCTTTCCCAAACCATTAGAGCCACCAGTAATTATAAGAATATCTTTCATATTATTTTACCTCCAAATATTTTTTATAGTATTTATAACTTCATTATGAACTTTACCATTACTTATTACAGCACCTTTTATACTTTTATCATATCTTTGTTCCTCGCCAAATAAGTTTGTTACTTTTCCCCCAGCTTCTTCTACAATTACCTTTGCCGCCGCAATATCACAATTCTTATGAGTTGTTCCAGGAAATATAGCCAAAATAAACTCTCCACTTGCAACACAAGTACAAGCTCTAATTATACTTCCTAATCCAATAAAATATGTTTTCTTTCCTAATTCTTGTAATGCAGGAAAAATATTATATTCAGCTTCAGGCCACATATCAAAATGGGATACACTTTTCATATCTTCCAATTCATAATCATTTACAGACATCTTTTCTCCATTTTGATAAGCTCCTTGTCCTTTAATTGCTGAATATAAATTGTCAGTAAATGGATCATAAATAACTCCAATAGTTGATACTCCATCTATTACTAATGCTAAGGAAAATACTGCTACTGGTATATTTCTTGCATACATCGCAGTTCCGTCGACTGGATCGCATACCCATACATACTTACTTTCTCCAAATTGTTCTTCTTCTCCATCAACAGAATGATTTGGAAATACTTCTTTAACTCTTTTTATTAAATAAGAATTTATTTCTTTATCTGCTAAAGTAACAATTGTTTTATCTCCTTTATATGAAGAGATATCTTTTCTTGAAAAATATTTCTTCATGATTAATCCTGCTTCATTTGCTATTTCTTTTGCAAATTGTAAATAGTTTTCATATTCATTCATTATACTAATCTCTCACTTTCTTTAATTATTTTCGTACTTTAAATAATTTCATTTTGGCTTATTTTAATTGTCATTATCATTTAAAACTTTCTCTACCTCTTTTATTAATTGTTCCTTATCAGGAATATAATATGTATATGTTGAGGTAAATAAATTATTTGAAATACCATTCAAAGCAAACTCCATCATTACATTATCTCTTTCTGTGCATAAGATAATTCCTATTGGCTTGTTATCATTTTCATCATTAACAACTTGCTCATAATAATTAAGATATAAATTCATTTGTCCTAAGTTTTCTGCTTTTAAATTATTCATTTTTAAATCAATTAAAACATAAGACTTTAAAAATTTGTTATAAAAAACCATATCCACATAATAATTAGTATTATTTAAAGTTATTCTTTGTTGACTACCAACAAACATAAATCCTTTTCCAAGTTCTAGTAAAAAATCTTCAATATGTTTAATTAATTTATACTCCAAATCTTTTTCTAATAAAGGCTTTTGTTCTTTAATACCTAAAAATTCAAATACATAAGGTTCTTTAATTAAATCACTAGGTTTAGCTAATACTTGTCCTTTTTTAGATAACTCTAAAACTTTTTCTTTATTTAATTTTCCATCAGAAAGCAATAATCTTTCATATAATGAAGTATTTAATTGTCTTCGAAGTTCTCTTACACTCCAATGCGAATTAATACATTCTTTTTGATAAAATTTTCTTTTAGCATCATCTTTAATTATGATTAACTCATTATAATGAGTCCAAGATAATTCAGAACTTATTTCTTCAAATTTAGGATAAGTTTTATAAAAAATTCTCATATATTTTAAATTAGTATAAGAATACCCTTTACCTAAAAATTTAGTCAAATCATTTGATAACCCTTTTAGCACTTCTTTACCATATTCCAAACGATTATTGTACTCATTCTCATTTGATACTATAATTCTACCAATGTTCCAGTAAACATAAACTATCGAATTATTAATTTCTTTTGATAACTTAGATTTTACTTCATTTACTAATGTTGTTATTTCATTAACCATTTTATTATTTTCTTCTAACATAACAATTCCTTTCCAATTGGTCAGTCGTGACTGACCAATTCATAAATGACAATCATAGTGCTTATTTTTTTTGCCATTTTCTCTTTTTACTTTTTAAAATCAATATAACACATTATTTCTTTATCTAATAATTTAGCAAATTCGATTTCTTTACTTATACTATTTCCAATATAACCACCAACATTTACAACTAAAATAACATCAGTTAATTCTATTCTTTCTTTATTCATTTATCAAGCATTAAAGCATCATCTTCTGTAAAATCATCTTTATTAGATCTAGAATTCCTCTTCTAAACATCGATTCATATACCATTTGCGAATCTCTTTATTTTTCACTTTCTACATTAAAATAATATTGTGCTTCCAAGGCAATTGTGCTACCAGTTGCACAAATTCTTCATCATCTTTATATTCATTATAAAAAGATTTCATATATTTTAAATTACGAACAGAAAAACCTTTTAGTCAGGAAACAATAATTTTAAATCTATCGCTACATTATCTATAAATTTATTTTCCCAACTACTATTTTCTTCCAATGTTCTACAAATATAAAAATACAAATTAACTAATTTTTTATTAGCCTCCTGTTATATAAAGATTATACCATTTTATTATTATATTTTATACTGTTTTAGGCATCATTTTTCTAAACTTTTTTAAACACTTTTTAAACTTTTTTGTAATGATTCTAAATAAAATTAATTCATAATAACAAAAGTATCCTAGCCTCTCGGCTAGGATTTCAGGGGGTTTTTTGGTGATGACTCACATTTTCAAAACAGTAAGCCATCATGCTGCGTGACATCTATCACGCTATTATCACTATACAGCAAAAAAAATGTTTTGTCAAGACTACGCCAATGTTTGCGTTTTTTCAATATATTCCTTTAAAATTGGATTTTCCTCTAACTTTCCCTTGGTAATATAAGTCTCACTATCCTCTTTTGCTCGCATCAAAATCGAAAAATCTTTTTTTAAATCAGCGATCTGAAACTGCATATCCCCACTCTGTCGAACCCCAAACAAATCACCACTTCCACGTAACTTAAAATCTTCCTCACTAATTTGAAAACCATCTGTAGTCTGTGTCAAAATAGAAAGTCGTTCCTTTTCATGATCACTAATCAAAATACAATAAGATTGTAAACTACTTCTTCCCACTCTTCCACGAAGCTGATGCAAAGCAGATAATCCAAAACGTTCACTATCAAAGATCACCATCATAGTCGCATTCGCAACATCAACACCAACTTCCACTACAGTCGTACTAATCAAAATCTGAATCTCATTTTTTTCAAAACGAAGCATCACTTCCTCTTTTTCACGAGCTGACATCTTTCCATGTAACACACCAATTTGATATAACTTTCCAAAAGCTCGCTTCATCTTAGACTCCAAAATGGTCACATTTTCCAGATCAATTTTATCACTCTCTTCAATAAGAGGCGCAATCACATAAGCCTGTCTTCCAGCCCTTAACTCTTGATACATACTTTCTAATACTTCCCGAATCTCACTATTTTTTTTAAGCGTTGTAATCACTGGCAACCGTCCATTTGGCATCGTATGAATATTAGAAACATCCATATCACCATAGATCGTAAGCGCATAAGTCCGAGGAATCGGAGTCGCACTCATATATAAAATATCAGGAGTCATTCCTTTATTATTCAGATAATTTCTTTGATTCACCCCAAAACGATGTTGCTCATCTGTAATTACTAACCCCAAATTTTGATACTCTACAGCCTCACTAATCAAAGCATGTGTTCCTACAACAATTGAAATACTCCCATTTTTGAGTCCTTCATAAATTTCTCGTTTTTCTTTCGCCTTTGTTTTTCCTGTAAGGACAGCAATCGAAATATTGTAAGGTTCAAAAATATTCATCAGATTCTTATAATGTTGACGCGCTAAAATCTCAGTTGGAGCCATCAAAGCACTCTGATAGCCACTCAAATGATTCATATACATAGCAACAAAACTGACAATGGTTTTCCCACTTCCAACATCACCTTGTACCAACCGATTCATCCGTTTTGAATCAGTCAAATCTTGATAAATTTCCTTCACACAAGAAAACTGATCATCAGTAAGATTAAAAGGCAAACTAGAAATAAAAGACTCCACTTCCTCAAAAGAAACTTCTCTTTTTAAACCAACAGAATGTTGCTTCTTTTTCTTTAAATAATTCATCTTAAGCATAAACAAAAATAACTCTTCATATTTTGCCCTAGATAAAGCTGATTTGAGCAACCCAAAATTCTTTGGAAAATGAATCAACTCTAAACTTCGCTTCTTACTCATAAATTGATATTTTTCACACAGCGCTTCAGGAATATAATCAACCACATCAATCGGTTCTGACAAAATTTGAAACAAATAAGATCGAATCTGTTTAGGACTAACACCATAATAAGAATGATAAACAGGATCTATTTTTGGAGCATCTGGCAAAGCACTAAGCCGAATATCACTAGCAACAATAGTATTATGTTTTAAATCATACTTACCAATCACTGTAATAGCCATTCCCACTAATAACTTACTCTTTAAAAAACCACGATTAAAAATAATAACTTGAACAACTCTTCCATCCACTTGAAAACGAAAATTCATCTTATCCAATTTACGATTAATATGAAATACTGAAGGAACAGTTTCTACCACTCCATCAATAATAATCTTATCATCTTGCTGTAGTTCACGAATATCACTTCTTTTTAACACATCATAACGAAAAGGATAATAAAAAAGTAAATCTCTAGAATTCAAGATTCCCATCTTTGATAATAGATTTTTTGTTTTAGGACCTAGCCCCTTTAATTCATCTAATTGTTTCATTGAATCACCATAATTATTATACCGAACATATTTTCATAAATCAAGTATAAAAAAATTTTTTTCTACAAAAAACACCAAAAAAGGTTGACAAATGCTCTTTTTTCGATTAGTATATACAGTACCAATTCGAATTAGACGAATTGGCTGCTAGTATCACACTAGCCAACCCCTTTTTATTCTTTTATAGGAACGGTCTTCAGGGGGCCGTTCTTTTTTTGTCTAAGTTATAACAATGACAATTTATTATAATATCTAAAAACAAAATTTAAAAATCGATTATCGACATGACATACAAATATAGAATTTCAAATTTCATCAGTCATAAAGTTGAACACAACTTTAGTAAAAAAGAGCCTATTTTCTACTAAGCTCTTGCCCACTATTTCTAATCTGTTTTTCTGTTAACCCAGTTACTTTTTCAATTAATGATATTTCTAAACCTTCTTGTAACATTGAAAGAGCAGTTTTTAGTTTTCCTCTCTTTTCTCCCATTTTTACGCCTCTCTTTTCGCCGATTTCAATTCCTTCTCTACGAAATCCTGCTGTTGCTTGTTCAAACGTCATTTCCATTTTCTCTACCTCCCTTAACCTTTGATATGTTTTTTTGTCTTTGCTATAATATATAATTTGTTTCACAATATGTTTTAATTCTTTTTTATTTTTTAATTCTTCTATTACAATTTTTCCTTTTTCTTTTGCATCTTCATCATCTAAAGTGAAAAGTCTAGCATAATCATAATTTAATCCTTCTTTTTCTTTTAATGCTGCTTTGATATTCCAAATTTTGATTTTTGATACATTTCCTAATTGTTCTTTTAATGTTCTTTCAAATTCTTCATATTCTTTTAATACCTGATTTTTTCCAAATGAAAAATTGATAATCAAATATACCTCCACTGGCAATAATTGTTTATAATCTTTTCCTGGATTTTGATTGGCATAAAATTCTGAAGAATAATATTTCACTCTTTCAATCAGATTTTTCAAATCTTTATTCTGAATTTCCAATAACAGAATTCTTTTTCTACTTTTCATTACCATATCACAAACTCCACTTTGTAAATTTACGTTCCCTTTTGGTAATTCTTGTTTTGAATAATGAAATGTTTCTAAGTCTTCATGAAACAAATCTTTCATTATTTTTTTTAGATTCTCTTTTTCAAAGAAAATTTTTTTAAAAAGCGGATCATACCTGATACCATATAATCTTTTCATTTCTAATTCCTCCTTTTCGGAAAAATTACTATCTACATTATAATCGATATATTTCTAGCTGTCAAGGATAGTAATTCTTATCTTCTACTAATATTATTCGACAAAAGGAGGTCAAAATCCTAATTTTTTGGTAAAAAAATTGAAATTTTTATAATAAAGTTCTGTTATATAACTGATGGAACTTGAAATTCCATATTTGAATGCCATGCCGATAATCAATTTCAAAATTGTATCTTTAGATATTACAATAAATCGTCTCAGTCATAACACAACTTAAGAAAAAAAATAGACCCAAAAGCCTACTTTAATTCTTCTAATTTTACACTAACCAACTTACTAACTCCAGATTCTTGCATCGTAATTCCGTATAAGACATCAGCATATTCCATGGTCTTTTTTTTATGTGTAATTAAAATAAACTGTGTCTTAGTTTTTAGCCCAAGCAAATACTCACCAAAACTTCCTACATTTACCTCATCCAAAGCAGCTTCTACCTCATCCAAAACGCAAAATGGAACAGGACGAGATTTTAAAATTGCAAACAATAAACTAATTGCCGTAAAAGTCTTTTCTCCACCAGACAATAAAGAAATACTAGTAAGCTTTTTCCCAGGTGGAGATGCAACAATCTCAACTCCTGTTTCTAAAATATGATTCGGATCTGTCAATTTTAATTCTGCATGACCACCATGAAATAACTCTTTAAAAGTCTCTTCAAAATGAGCACAAATCACTTGAAACGTTTCTAAAAATTCACGCTCCATAACAGCATCCATCTCTGCAATAATTTCCAAGAGCGTATTCTCTGCATTCGTTAAATCTTCCGCTTGATGCAATAAAAACTCATAACGTTCACTCACTCTAGCATATTCCTCAATTGCACCCAAATTGACCATTCCAAGATCTTTTAAAATTCTCTTTAAATTCATTACCTTAGTTCGAGCCAAATCTTCTTCCATATCCAAAATATACTGAGTAGCTGCTTTCTCAAATGTCATATTATAAGTCTCACTTAACGTCGTCAAATAATGATCCAATTTGACATCCATCCGATTCACTTCAATTTCCAAATCTTTCAATTCTTTACTTTTAGAACTTAATAAACTATTTTCACGACGTAATTCAAACTCAAATTCCTGCAATTCTTCTTTTGTTTCCTGCTTTTCTTTATTTTTATGTTCAATTTCCAATTCAATACTACGTTTTTGTTGTTCAGCTTCATAAAATTGCGCTAAAACACTATTTTCTTCTTCATCTAAAGTTTGATTCATCAAATGTGAAGTTCCATCAATTTCTTCTAACATATGATCTAATTCTTCTTTTGCTTCTAATTGAAGTGTTTGTTTATTTTTAATAATTTCATCAAGACGCGTATACTCTTTATTGGTTAAATAATATTGATCCTCCATCTGTTTGGTGTTATGATCGAGTTCATTGATATTTTGTTCTAATTCCCTAATCATTCTAGTAACACTTTCATACTCTTTTAATTTCGCTTCTAATTCTTGTTTTTCGGTGATAATATTTCTACTTTTCGTAGCCTCACCACCTGTTAAAGATCCTCCAACATGAAGAATTTCTCCATCTAATGTCACGATCCGATAACGATACCCTATTTTTTTTGCCATCTGATTTGCACAATCTAGTGTATCAGCAACCAGTACATTCCCAAGTTGATTTTTTAAAATGGCATCATATGTTTTATCATATTGAATTAAATCCGATGCAATTCCAATAAATCCTTTGGTTGCAGACAATTTTTTAGAAGTTTCAAAATCAATTTGTTTAGGTTTAATCACACTAAGTGGGAAAAAAGTAGCACGTCCTAATTTATTTTGTTTCAAATAAGAAATAGCTTCTTTCGCACTCACTAGATCATCCACAATCAAATAACTTGCAGCATATCCAAGAGCAGTCATAATTGCTTTTGCATACATTTCTTCTACTTCAATCACACTACCAATCACATTATGAATTCCCCTTAATTTTGGATGATCCAATACTGCTTTTACAGAATGAGGCAAAGTACCATTATTGTCAATACTGTCCCGTAATCGCTCAATCGTAACTTGCAAGTGTTGCTCTAATCTGACCTGACGAGTCAATTGATCTTCTAAATTTCGTTTGTTTTTCTTGTATTGTTCCACTTCTTGTTCTTGTTTTAAAAGTCGTTCCCCATAATTTTGTCGATCTCTTTCTAGTTGTGCAACTTCTTGTTCTAACAATTCAAATTTATTTTGTAACCCAAGTTGTTGTTCTTTCAAAGAAATCAAAGTTTGATGTAATTTTTGATCTTCTACTTCATACTTTCTACGTTCTAATAAAATATTTTTTCGACTATTGAATTGTTCTACTGTTTTAGTCATATCCAATAATTGATTTTGAAGTTCAGCAAGTTCAGTTTCTAATTTGGTGATTTTTACTTTATATTCTTCTATTTTGGCTTCTCCTTTAGAGGACTCAAAATTAGAATGTAATAACTCATGATTCAACTGATCAATTCGATCTTTTTTATTTTGATAATCTTCATTGATCTTCTTCACATCTGATGCAATCAAAGCAATTTCAATTTGTTCTAATTCATCTTTCGTTTTTAAATATTCCTCTGCCTTTTCTTTTTGTTCTTTTAAAGGTTCTACTTGAATTTCAAGTTCTCTCATAATATCATTGACACGATTCATATTATCATGTGTTCGATCTAATTTACGAAGTGCTTCTTCCTTTCGTTTTTTATATTTTAAAACTCCTGCTGCTTCTTCAAAAATAACTCTTCTATCAGTCGGTTTACTACTGATAATTTCCTCTATTTTTCCTTGTGAAATAATATTAAAGCTTTCTTTAGCAATTCCAGTATCCATTAAAATTTCCGTAATATCCTTGAGTCTACATTTTTCTCCATTCAAAGAATATTCATTGGTTCCATCCTTGTAAACTCTTCTTCGAATCGCTACTTCATCATAAGAAATTGGGAGATAATGATCTTTATTATCAAATACTAGTGTCACACTTGCAACATTCATTCCATTTCTAGATTTACTTCCTGAAAATATAACATCTGCCATATTCCCATCTCCACGAAGTGACTTCACTGATTGTTCTCCTAATACCCAACGAATCGCATCGACAATATTACTTTTCCCACTTCCATTAGGTCCTACAACACCTGTAATTCCTTCCTTTAATTCCATATCTATATGATCCGCAAATGACTTAAATCCATGTGCTTTTATATTCTTTAAATACATGCTATCACTCCATATTTTCTAGTTAACACTAATAACCATTATATCATAGAAAAAAAGATATTTCAAAAAAATGATTTTTCGCTCACTAACATAATTTTAATTTAATTATAAGTCAGTATTAATTATTAGTATAATTGGATTAATTACTTATATTTCAACTACCAAAAATACCTAAACTTAAATTAAAGCAAACAAAAAGTAGAGCCATTCAGCTCCTTCGGGAGATCAAAATTTTTTCAATCCGTTTTAAAATGATGATTCACTTTATATTCATTTTTAGTCTATTTTTTTCTTGTTTTTAATTAATAATAATTAGAAATTTTAATACTAATTATTACCTAAAATTCTATTCTTCTATATCAATATGAAGATTAATATCCTCTTCAGTAGGCAGTTCTTTGGATATATCATCAGGTAAAAATTTTGTAATTTCATATGAACTTACCCCAATTGGTTGATCAATTCCTTTTAATGAGTATTGTGCAGTTAATTTATCTTTTTCTTGGCAAAGTATAAGTCCTATTGACGGATTATCAAATTCATTTTTTAACATATCATTCACAGCATTAAGATAAAAATTCATTTTGCCAGCATATTCTGGTTTAAAACTATTTGCTTTTAATTCAACAACAACATAACACCTTAACTTCAAATGATAAAATAACAAATCAATATAGTAATCATCATTGCCAACAGTTAATTTATATTGGTTTCCAACAAAACTGAATCCATTTCCCAGTTCCAATAAAACATCCCGTATTCTGTTTATCATAGCCATTTCTAATGCTTTTTCCTTATATCCATCTTTTAAAGTGATAAAATCAAATATATAAGGATCTTTTATTACATTATTTACTAACTCACTATCAGGACTAGGTAATGTATTACTAAAATTGTTAGCACTATTTCCAACTCTTAAATGATATTTTCCATCTATCTGAAATGACAGTACGTTTCTGCTCCATCCATTTTCTAGTGTAGCTTTAGCATATATTTTTCGAATTTTTTTATCTTTAAATTTTTCAATCAACAGTAAATTATGTCCCCAAGGCAAATTTGCAACAAGCTGTTGCAGATTCTCATCATCTTTATATTCCTCATAAAATAGTTTCATATAATTTAAATTTCTTTCTGAAAATCCTTTCATATTAGGAAATTCTAATTTTAATTCCGTAGAAACATTTTTAATAAAACTTTTTCCATATTCACTATTTTCTGAAATGATTTTTCCAAGTCTAAAATAAAGCATAATTAAATTCTTATTTACTTCAAACATTGTCTTTATTTGACTGTTTTTAATCTCATGTTTGATATTTAATAATATATTTTTAAAATCTTGTTCTAACATTTGTAACCCCCCTCGATTAAAGTTTTAACACTTCAAAGTTATTTAAGTACTTTTACCTTTGTTTTAATGGGATTAAAAATACTCAGATTTAACAAAAACTATATGAATTTTAAAATTTTGATAATTGAGAAAATTGGTTTATATATTATTTCTTTTTAATAGAATTTAAAATTTGTTGTCTATCATTTTCACAACTACTAGGTGCATCTTCATTAACATCAAATTCTAACAAATATACTTTGTTCTTTTTGGTAGTGGCATAATAATATGTTTCCCCACCAACCCCATCTAAAGAAAATCCATAAAAGTCCATTTGATTGATATTTGTTTTTGAGACATCACTAAGAGTACTATCAGAATGATATCGATGCATTTGCTCTATAAAATCTTTTGCATCAGAAAATCCTTCTGGTGAAAGAAACGTAACTTCACAACTGTCAAAAACCCCGTTTCCTGATTCATGTTCGTATTCATATTTATAAGTATCAGAATCATTTTCAAAATAATCTGGAACCGTAATTGAAAATTCCTTCTTCATATCAATAGAAGTATTCGCACTAATCATACCTTCATAAGTACCATTTAAAGTAGATTCCACTTTTACTTTTGCTTTTTCAAAAATAGAAGCCAAACCATAAATAGACATAATGAATAATATAATAACCGTAATTATGACCTGAGTGAGGATTCCTAAAAAAAGCATTCCTCCACTTGTTCCTCCCTTATTAGAACAAATATATTGCAACTCAGTAATGTTTTTTCCAACATTTTGTGCTTTTATTTTTGAAACTTTTTTCTTTGCATATGATACATAAATTTTATTAATCAATAATCCTACCACAATATTAAATAGAATAGATATCCAAAAAATATGAGTGACATTTAGTACAAGAAATTGAAGCAAAAACACAATAATGGCAGACAAAAACATTTTTCGGTAACACATATAAAATGTAGAAAAGAAAAATCCTGCAAAGTTAAATGGTCGTGTCGTTATTTTTTCATAGTTATTACCAATAAAAGCTTTCAATAAATCGTCATTATTCTCATTTGATCCACTATTGTTTTGAGATGATAAATTGATAGAATTGATATTTGTTCCTACTTGATTATTGGTTCCTGTTGGTTGTGATTTTGGTTGTACATTTTGTACCGAATTTACAGAACTTACATTTGTATTAGATCCTACTGGATTACTTATTTCTGTTTTTGGTTGAATAATCGGTACTGGTTCTACCGGACTTACATTTTGATTTGTTTCTACTGAATTTGTTGTCCCTAATGTTTGCCAACTTGGTTGCACATTTTGTACTGAGTCCACTAGACTTTCATTAATATTAG